>NZ_JBFULE010000250.1:0-6786 GCF_056400485.1 Roseateles sp. P5_B10 | reverse complement strand
GGGTGCTGACCTCGGTCGGCTCCTCTTCGAGCACCAGACGGGCGCTCACGTCGGCCCAAAGTTGGTTACCGCTCATGGCCTCTCCTCCACGATGGGCAGGGGCGTGATGCCGCTCATGCGCGCCGTCACGACGTCCAGCACCGAGTGGAAGTCTTCCGCTTCGGACAGCGCATCGATGCCCGCCTCCACCGCCTCCACGAAACCGCAGTGCTCGGTCAGCCGCACCGTCTCGATGGGCACCAGGCGCCGCGCGCGGATCAGCTGCCTGACCTCGCGGTAGGGGGCATTGCCGATCGCCTGCCAGGCATAGCGCTGCAGGCTGGCGGAGGAATTGCGATCCGCGGCGCCGGCCATGGCGCCATGCGCGCCCTCGCCGCTGACCGCCAGATAGTCCGCCTGGAAGCTGCTGTGCCGCCAATAGCCCGGCAGCGCATGGCCGTTGAGCAGGAAGATGACGGGGTAGACGTCGATCAGCTCCAGGCAGGCGGCAAACAGCAGGGCCAGGTCGATGCAGGTGCCGGCCCGGGCGCCAAGGATGGTGCTGGGCGTGCGCAGGCGCTGCGAATCGAGCTTGCTGCTGTACGACGGCGGCGGGTTGATATAGCCGAGCCGCCACTCATGCAGCAGGGCGGCCCAGATCGCCTGCACCTGCAGATCGACCTCGCGCAGCTGCTCTTCCTCGGTGCTCGGCGCGGCCTGATAGCCCTCGAAACCGGCGCTGGGGTTGTCGCGCAGGATGCGCACATAGCGCTGTGCCAGTTCCACCGCGCTGACGACGGCCGGATCGCGCGGCAGCACGAAGGAGGGCAGCCACTGGCCGTCCTTGTCGTTGTCGCGCCACTGGTCCACCGGCAGCAGGCGCAGGCGATGGCTGTCGCGCGTCAGCACCTTGTCGTTGTGGCTGAGCTGGACCATCAAGGTGCTGTTGACCGCTTCCTGCAGCGAACGCATCAGCGCAGCCGTCAGCGGCACGTGCACCTCGTTGCTCAGGTCGAAGCGCGTCTCGCCGGCCACGAAGCGCTTGCGCCAGCGCGCCTGTTCGGGCCCGAGCTGCAGCTCCACGTCGACGCTCAAGCCATCCTCGGGACTGGCGTTGCCGCGCTCCACGACGATCTCGCTGAACAGGCGCCCGTTGTTGTGCAGTACCGCGTAGTTGAGCTCCTTCTCGGGCTTGGCCAGCAGGCGCGGCGGCGTGTCGGCGTCGCGCAGTTCAGCCGCGGCGGGTTCGCCCAGCGTGAACGCAGCCTCGTTCAGCGGCGCGCCCATCCACAGCGTGACGCCGGTGGCACGCGTGGCTCTGGGCTCCTTGCGCGCGCGCAACCAGGCGCTCTCGAAGGCCAGCGGCAGGTTCCACACGGCCTGGTCGAGCTGGCCGTAGACCAGCTCGAAGAAGAAGTCCGCCAGCTGGTCCTCGACCGCGTCCTGGAAGCCCACGGCCGACAGGGCCGCGCGCTCGGCCACGATGAGGGCCGCCGTGCGCGCCGCCGAGTTTTCGAGGCTGAGGGAGACGAAATAGGCGCAGTGCTCGCCCCCCGCCCCCAGCGCCTCGGCCAGCCGCTGCGCACCGACGACGGCCGCGCYGCCGCTCTCGCCGGCCAGCAGCATGCCGTCGGGCACGCTGGCCTCCTTGGCCAGCACGTCGTCCAGCTGCATCGGGCCGAATTCGGCCTCCACCACTTCGCCGTTCGGCACCAGGTCGCGCAAGGCCTTCAGGCCGGCCAGATTGTCAAAGCCACTCAGATGGATGAGGTCGGGCTTGTGCGCCTTCACGACGTCGTGCAGCTGTTGCCAGCTCGGGTCTTTCAACTCCATCAGCTGGATGTCGCCCAGCGCGCGTTTGAGCCGCTTGGTTTCCGCGCTGAAATCCCATGTCTGCCGCAAGCCGCCAGGTGCGCTCTGCACATAGAGCAGGCTGCGCTGCCCGGGCTTTTTCCACCGGGCCGGGGCCTTGGGCACCACTTCACGCATCACGGTGACGCGGTGGTTGTCCACATTGCGATAACGCCGCGTGGCCTTGGCCAGCAGATATTCCCAGGGAAAGATGCGGCCCTGCCAGCCCTCGCGTTCCGACGCGTAAGGCATGCGCACGACGACGCGCGGCGCGCGGGCAAGCGCCTCCAGGTCGGCGTCCTTCAGGCCAAAGCCCTTCAGCGTGCGGTTGGCCTGCTCCTCACGGCTGTTGCTGGCGTCACTCGAACTGAGCCAGCGTTCGCGTGCCCGCAGCACATAGGTCCAGCGCATGGCTTCGGTGTCGAGCCGGCACACGGGCACGCCCTCCTCGGGCTGGCCGCCCAAGGCGATCGTGCGGCCCGGAATGACCAAAGAGATCCGGGCCAGAACAGGATCAGTGCCTGCAGTCTTCGACATCACGCCTCCCAACATAGAGCCCCCAGACCTGTCACTACGCGACAGGCCCCCCAAGGGGGTCAAGCAAACTCGGGAGCGGCCCGTCGTTTGCTTGAGAGAGGCGTCATCCTATGTCGCCGGGCTGCGCCTCAGCGCCCTGATTTCTGGTTCAGACCAGCCCGAGGCTCTCTTCCAGACCCAGGTGGACGTTCATGCTCTGCACGGCCGCGCCGCTGGCGCCCTTGCCGAGGTTGTCCAGGCGGCTCATCAGCAGCACCTGGGTGTCGGAGGCGAATACGAAGAGGTCGACGCGATTGGTGTCGTTGCAGGCCTGCACGTCGAAGAAGCCGGCATCCAGCGCGGCCGCGTCGCGCAGCGGCTTCACGTTGATGAAACGCTCGCCCTGGTAGTGTGCGGCCAGCGCGGCATGGACCTGCTCAGGCGTCGTGCCGGCCTTGAGCTGGCTCAGGTGCAGCGGCACGCTGACGGCCAGGCCCTTGTAGAAGCTGCTGACGATGGGCTGGAAGACCGGCGGCGTCGCCAGCCCCGTGTGGGCAGCCATCTCCGGCAAATGCTTGTGCTTGAGACCCAGGCCATAGGGCCGCGGCGCCTGCAGATGGGCCGGCAAGGGCTGCTGCTCGTACTCGGCAATCATGCTCTTGCCGCCGCCCGAGTAGCCGGTGATGGATGTGGCGCTGATGGCGGCGTCCTTGGACAACAGGCCGGCATCCACCAGCGGGCGCACCAACAGGATGAAGGCGCTGGAATGGCAGCCCGGGTTGGAGATGCGCTTGCTGGCCTGGATGGCGCCACGCTGGCCCCTGGCCAGCTCCGGCAGGCCGAAGGCCCAGCCGGGCGCCGTGCGGTGGGCCGTGCTGGCGTCGATGAGGCAGGTACGGTCGTTGTTGACCATGAAGGCGGCCTCGCGCGAGGCTGCGTCGGGCAGGCACAAGAAGGCCACATCGGCGGCGTTCAGCAAACGCGAACGCTCGGCCGGGTCCTTGCGCTTGTCGGCGGCTATCTTCAGCACCTCGATGTCGCTGCGGGCCGCGAGGTACTCGTGAATCCGCAAACCCGTGGTGCCTTCCTGGCCATCCACAAACACCTTGAACGTCATCGCCGCTGCTCCAACCGCTGAAAATCGAACTGTGCAGGATAAGGGCAAACCATGAAATCTGAGCGTGTACTGCTTCTCCCGGGCTGGCAAAACTCGGGCCCGGACCACTGGCAAAGCCGCTGGGAGCGGCTGCATGGCGACGAGCGCGTCGAGCAGCACGACTGGGACTGGCCCCGCCGCGGCGACTGGATGGCGCGGCTGGACGAGGTGCTGCTGCAGGACGACGCGCCGGCCCTGCTGGTCGCCCATTCCCTGGGCTGCCAGCTCGTCACCGCCTGGGCCGAGCATTCCCAGCACGTCGGCCGCGTGAAAGGCGCGCTGCTCGTCGCCCCGCCGGACACCGAGCGCGCGGACATGCCGCCCCAGCTCCACAACTGGCGACCCATCCGCCGCCCGCGCCTGCCCTTCCCCAGCATCACCGTCATCAGCAGCGACGACCCCTTTGGCGCCGCCGAGCGCAGCACGCAGATGGCGGCCGACTGGGGCAGCAGTGTCGTCATCGCCGGGCCGCGGGGTCATCTGAACGCCGAATCGGGCCTGGGCGACTGGCCCGAGGGTCGCGAGCTGCTGGAAAGCCTCGGCAAGCGCTGGAGCGGCGACGGGCCGCTCCCGAGCCGCTCCGCACCCCCTCGGGGGGCCTGACGCAAAGTGGCAGGTTTGGGGGCGCCCATTCATCGACAATCCGCCCCCATGGTCACGAAGAAACCCAAAGGCCTCGGCCTCGGCCTGGAGGCCCTGCTTGGCCCCAAGGTCAGCGAAGCGCCCGCTACCGACTTGCCCTCCACGCTGAAGCTCGAACAGCTGCAGGCCGGCAAATACCAGCCCCGCACGCGCATGGACGAGGGCTCGCTGTACGAGCTGGCCGAATCGATCAAGGCGCAAGGGATCATGCAACCGATCCTCGTGCGCCCGATCTCACCGAACGGGAGCGCGACCTACGAGATCATTGCCGGCGAGCGGCGCTTCCGTGCGGCAAAACTTGCCGGCCTGCGCGAGGTGCCGGTGCTGGTGAAGGCGGTGCCCGACGAATCGGCCGCCGCGATGGCGCTGATCGAGAACATCCAGCGCGAAGACCTCAACCCGCTCGAGGAAGCGCAGGGCCTGAAACGACTCACCGACGAGTTCGGCCTGACACATGAGCAGGCGGCCCAGGCGGTCGGCCGTTCGCGCAGTGCGGCCAGCAATCTGCTGCGGCTGTTGAACCTTTCCGCCCCGGTGCAGAACATGCTGATGGCCGGCGACCTCGACATGGGCCACGCSCGCGCGCTGCTGCCGCTGGATGGCGCCACGCAGATCACGACGGCCAGCGAGATCGCGGCCAAGAAGCTCAGTGTGCGTGAGGCCGAAAAGCTGGTCGCCAGGCACCAGGGCGCCGGCCGCCAGGCGCCGCTGCTGCGCGTGAAGAGCGACAAGAGCCGCGACGTGCTGCGGCTGGAAGAAGAGCTGGCCGACGCTTTGGGCGCGACCGTCGAGGTGCGCGTGAAGAAGGCAACGAAGCGTGGTGCTCAGAGCGGCGAACTGGCCATCCATTTCGACTCGCTCGACGCCCTGTCCGGCATCCTCGACAAGCTGCGCGGCGCCTGAGCAACGCAGGCTGCGATGCAATGCGGCGGCGTCTGACAAGACGCTGCCGGCAGGCGCTCAACACTAGGTGCGCAGTAACGATGCCCGCGTGGTCCAACAAGGATGGTGATGCATCCGTGACGCGCGCCACTCTCGCTACAGTTCTTCACCGACAGCTTTGTCTGCGGCCCGCCACAAGCCCCCCGGGTTCGTGTGGTTTGCCCGAAAAGTGCCAGGTCTTGCCCAAACTGCGGGCGTATGYTGGCCCGGCACCCTGTCAACGGAAAACTGCGTTGGTTTGTTGGTGGTCGTGTTGATGGGCAGATAGCGGCTTATTCTTGAGATTGACGAGCGGTCGGCGGCGCCAAGCTGCTGATCAAGCGAGTGGAGAGTTCTGATGACGCCTTGCAGTTGAGGCGCGATCAGAACCCCCCAGTCCCTCGGGCACGGATCGTGCCTGCGGCCCTGTGGAGTTCAAACCGCAGGAGGTCGGCATGGACGTCATCAGCCATTTCGCAGCGCGCTTCGAGCGCAGCAAGGTCGAGGAGCTCTCGCTGGAGGACTACCTCGCAGAGTGCAAGAAAAACCCACTGGCCTACGCCACGGCTGCCGAGCGCATGCTGCAGGCCATCGGCGAGCCGCAGATGCTCGACACGCGCAACGACCAGCGGCTGTCGCGCCTGTTCGCCAACAAGACCATCAAGATCTACCCGGCCTTCGCCGAGTTCTATGGCCTGGAAGAGGCCATAGAGCAGGTCGTCTCCTATTTCCGCCATGCCGCGCAAGGGCTGGAAGAGAAGAAGCAGATCCTCTACCTGCTCGGGCCCGTCGGCGGCGGCAAGAGTTCCATCGCCGAGCGGCTCAAGCAGTTGATGGAGCATGTGCCCTTCTACGCGCTGGCCGGCTCGCCGGTGAATGAGTCGCCACTCGGCCTCTTCGACCTCATCGAGGACGGCCCGCTGCTGGAGCGCGACTACGGCATCCCGCGCCGCTACCTGAACCGAGTCCTCAGCCCCTGGGCCGTCAAGCGCCTGGACGAGTTCGGCGGCGACATCCGCAAGTTCAAGGTCGTCAAGCGCTTCCCCAGCGTGCTCAAGCAGCTCGGCGTGGCCAAGACCGAGCCGGGCGACGAGAACAACCAGGACATCAGCTCGCTGGTCGGCAAGGTCGACATCCGCAAGCTCGAAACCTATGCCCAGGATGACCCCGACGCCTACAGCTACAGCGGCGGCCTGTGCCTGGCCAACCAGGGCCTGCTCGAGTTCGTCGAAATGTTCAAGGCGCCCATCAAGGTGCTGCACCCGCTGCTGACCGCCACGCAGGAAAGCAACTACAAGGGCACCGAGGGCTTCGGCGCCATCCCCTTCGACGGCATCGTGCTGGCGCACAGCAACGAGAGCGAGTGGAAGACCTTCCGCAACAACAAGAACAACGAGGCCTTCCTCGACCGCGTCTATATCGTCAAGGTGCCCTACTGCCTGCGCGTCAGCGAGGAGGTCAAGATCTACGAGAAGCTGATCCGCGGCTCGTCGCTGTCCGAGGCCAAGTGCGCACCGGGCACGCTGAAGATGATGAGCCAGTTCGCCGTGCTCACGCGCCTGAAGGAGCCCGAAAACTCGTCGCTGTATTCCAAGATGCAGATCTACGACGGCGAGAACCTCAAGGACACCGACCCGCGCGCCAAGAGCTACCAGGAGTACCGCGACTACGCCGGCGTTGACGAAGGCATGAGCGGCATCAGCACGCGCTTCGCCTACAAG
>NZ_JBFULE010000249.1:0-6803 GCF_056400485.1 Roseateles sp. P5_B10 | reverse complement strand
CCCAGCGGGCGGCCGCTGCCGGGGTCCACCACGGCTTGCAGCAGGGGTTGCAGCTGGACATCGGAGATCGCGGTCATGGCAGGGAACAGTTCACGGCAAACGGGGCGAACAGTCTAGCCCGCAAGCGGTCTGCATCCAGTCGGCGGGCTTTGTGCGTAGAGTGAGGCGGCCCCGCATTGCCGCCGGAGATTTCATGCGCCGACCTGTTGTCTTGCTTGCCGCCGCCCTGCTGGGGACCTCAGCCCTTGCCCAGTCCGGCAAGCTGCTGTTGACCGGCGGCGTGTCCAGCATCGACGGCGCCGCCGGCGGCGGGCTGACGCCCTGGGCCGTGACCGGCAGCTATGCCACGGCCGGCGAAGTCGGCGCCACCGCCTTCCTCACCCGCGCCAAGACCGGCAACTACGGCCTGCTGACCTATGGTGCGGCCATCGCCTTCCACGACCGCATCGAGGTCTCGCTGGCCAGGCAGGACTTTGACACCGAAAGCAATCTCGCTCCCCTCGGCCTGGACGGCCTGCACCTGAAGCAGAACATCCTCGGCGTGAAGCTGCGCCTGGTGGGCGACGCCGTGCTGGACAGCGACACGCTGATGCCGCAGATAGCCATCGGCCTGGAGCACAAGAAGACCCACGCCGGCAACCTCGGCCCGACGCTGTTCGGGCCACTCGGCGCCAGGGATTCGGGCACCGATTTCTACGCCAGCGCCACCAAGCTCGTCCTGGCCGACGGCGTGCTCGTCAACCTGACGCTGCGCGCCACCAAGGCCAACCAGAATGGGCTGCTGGGCTTCGGCGGTGCCCAGGGCAAGGGCTACCGGCTGCAACCCGAGTTCTCGCTCGCCAAGCTGCTGGCCAAGAACCTGGCCGTCGGCGTCGAGTTTCGCGCCAAGCCGGACAACCTGAACCAGTCGGTGCTGGGCGCGGGCGCGCTGAAGGAAGACGACTGGAAGGACATCTTCATCGCCTGGGCGCCGAACAAGCATGTCTCGCTGACCGCCGCTTGGGTGGACCTCGGCCGCATCGCGCCGGCCGTGCAGCCCAAGCGCCAGACCGGCGGCTATCTGTCCGCGCAGTTCGCGCTCTGACCCGGAGTTCCCCATGGCCCGCGCCGTTCTTGCCTGCCTGCTGCTCACCTGCGCTGGCGCGTTCGCGCAGACGCCCCCCGCCAACGACAGCGTCTACCAGGCCTGGGGCGGCAAGGCCGGCATCCGCGCGGTCATGGACGACTTCGTGCCGCGCCTGTTGACCGACCCGCGCACGGCTCCCTTCTTCAAGAACACCAATCGCGAAAACCTGGCGACCCAGTTGACCGATCAGCTCTGCCAGGAGGCCGGCGGCCCCTGCGTCTACAAGGGCGTGCCGATGAAGCTGGTGCACCAGGACCTGGACATCGCCCGGCGCGACTTCAATGCGCTGGTGGAGATCCTGCAGCAGGCCATGGATGCCAAGGGCATTCCCTTCAGCGCGCAGAACGGCATGCTGGCCAGGCTGGCGCCGATGCACCGCGAAATCGTCACCACGGTGACTGAAACGCAGCAACGTCGGTAAAGAATTCTTTCGTTAACCGCGGCGCCACAAGGCGGCCGGGCCCGCGCGGCACACTGCCAGCCATGCAACTCACCCGTGTATCCGCGGCCGCCCTGCTGGYGGCCTGCGGCAGCTTGCCTGCCCTTGCGCAGTTCCCCGCCGCACCCGATGCGGCGGCCTCCGCGCCGGCTCGCCCGGCACCCAAGCCCGCCGACGCCAAGTCCGAGCAGCTCAAGCGCGTCGAAGTCACGGGCACCGCCACTGACGAATCTATCCGCAAAGCCTCCACGGCCAGCAAGATCGTCATCACGCGCGAAGAGATCGAGAAGTTCGGCGACTCGACGCTGGGCGAGATGATCAAGCGCCTGCCCGGCGTGACGACCGGCGGCCGCCCGGGCCGCGGCGGCGACATCCGCATGCGCGGCATGGGCGGCGGCTACACGCAGATCCTCGTCAACGGCGAGCGCATGCCGCCCGGCTTCTCGCTGGACCAGCTGCCGCCCGAGCAGGTCGAGCGTATCGAGGTGCTGCGCGCACCCACGGCCGAGTACGGCACGCGTGCCGTGGCCGGCACCATCAACATCGTGCTGCGCGAGGCGTTGAAGAAGAAGCTCAACGAGTTCCGCGCCGGCTTCGCCACCGAGCGCGGCCAGATCAGCCCCGGCATCAGCTGGACGCGCAACGACAACTTCGGCGAGGGCCATGCCTACAACCTGACCGTCAACGCGATGCAGGGCAAGCGCGTCGACGACATCATCAACGACACGCTGACCCATTCCGTCGCGAGCAACAGTGACAGCCTGCTGACCTCGCGCGGCCGCACCGAAGACCAGCGCAGCGCGCTGAACCTGACCGGCCGCGTGCAGTTCAAGCTCAACGCGACGGACAGCCTGGCCATCCAGCCCTTCATCGTCTCGACCAAGTCCAGCAGCAACACCCAGCTGCTGCAGACGACGACGCCTCAGCCGAATCCCCTGCCCCCCGGCTTCTTCGACCAGGCCGACACCGACGGCGACAACCGCTTCACGATGGCGCGGCTGAACGCGCAGTGGCAGAGCAAGCTGAGCAGCGACACCCGGGTCGAGGCCCGCGGCGGCATCGGCCGCGCCCGTGGCGAGAGCCACAGCGTGCGCCAGGAACGCCTGGCCGGTGCGGCCACGCGGCTGCAGGACGACAACAACACCAGCCGCGACAGCAACTGGAGTGCGCTGGCCAAGATCTCGCACAACCTGGGCGGCGACCATGCTCTTGTCAGCGGCATCGAGGGCGAAGGGACAACACGGCACACCAACCGCGTGACCCTGGTCAACGGCGCGCCCCAGCCGGGGCTGGACGATTTCGGCGACGACCTGGATGCGTCCTCGGTGCGCGTGGCGGCCTATGCCCAGGACGAGTGGAACGTTGGCAAGCAATGGGACTTCTACGCCGGCCTGCGCTGGGAGGGCATCACCACCAAGTCCAGCGCCGCAACCTACGACGCGCGCAACAAGTCCAGCGTCTTCACGCCGCTGGCGCATGCCCGCTACAAGCTCGACGACAAGGGCCGCGACATGATCCGCGCCAGCCTGACGCGCAGCTACCGCAGCCCGCAGCTGCAAGACCTGATCGCGCGGCCGACCATCAACAGCCAGGTGCCTCACCAGGCCAACACGCCCGACCGCGCCGGCAACCCCGACCTCAAGCCCGAGCTGGCGACCGGCTTCGAGATTGGCTACGAGCATTACCTGACCAAGGGCGGCCTGCTGAGTGCCAACTTCTTCGCGCGCCGCATCACGAACCTGATGCGCACCGTGACAGCGCTGGAGACGGTGCCCTGGGCCGCGACGCAGCGCTGGGTGGCTCGCCCGCAGAACATCGGCAAGGCGTCGACCGCTGGTGTCGAGTTGGAGGCGCGCTTTCGCCTCGATGAGTATTTCGAGGGTGCACTGCCCATCAATGTGCGCAGCAACTTCAGCGTCTTTACGTCCAAGGTCGACGGCATTCCAGGGCCGAACAACCACATCGACGGGCAACCCAAGGGCACGGCCAACCTGGGAGCCGACTACCGGCTGCGCTCCGTGCCGCTGACCCTGGGCGCCTCGCTGAACTGGACGCCATCGACGACCACGCAGCAGACGCTGATCACCGAGACCACGGTCAGCCGCAAGGCGGTGGTCGACGCGTTCGCGCTGTGGGCCATCAACACCGAACAGTCGCTGCGGCTGTCGGCGACGAATCTGTCGGCGATGGACTACTTCACGGGCTCGGTCATCGCCACGGGCGATCAAGTCATCACGTCGCGCAGCGGCGGGCCAAGCTACGTGCAGTGGCAGCTGCGCTGGGAGATGAAGATCTGAGCCGAGACGGCTAGCGCGTGAGCGAGAACGCGCTGACGGCAGTGACCAGGCGCCCGGCCTGGTCCTTCAGGCTCTCAGCCGCTGCGGCGCTCTCTTCCACCAGCGCGGCGTTCTGCTGGGTGACCTGGTCCATCTGCGAAACGGCGTCACCCACCTGACCGACGCCGGTGCTCTGCTCGCGGCTCGCCACGCTGATTTCGGCCACGATGCCACTGACCCGCCCGATGGCTTCGACGACGTCGCGCATGGTCTCCCCGGCCCGGTCGACCAGCGCCGAGCCCTTGCTGACGTGGGTCACGCTGGAGTCGATGAGGCCCTTGATTTCCTTGGCCGCGACCGCGCTGCGCTGCGCCAGCGTGCGCACTTCTCCGGCCACCACGGCAAAGCCCCGGCCCTGCTCCCCGGCGCGGGCGGCTTCCACGGCCGCGTTCAGCGCGAGGATGTTGGTCTGGAAGGCGATGCCATCGATGGTGCCAATGATGTCGGCCATCTTTCGGGAGCCGGCATCGATGTCGCGCATGGTGGCGATGACGTCGCTCACCACGGCGCCGCCCCGGGCCGCGACGCCCGTCGCCGTCTTGGCCAGTTCGCTGGCCTGTTCGGCATGGTCGGCGTTATGGCGCACGGTGGTACCCAGTTCCTCCATCGTGGCCGCCGTCTGCTGCAGGGCACTGGCCTGCTCTTCGGTACGCTGGCTCAGGTTGGCGTTGCCCGACGCGATCTGCGTTGAGCCGGTGGCGATGGACTCCGACGCCTCGCGCACTTGCTGCACGATGCCGGCCAGGCTGTCGCGCATGGCCCCCAGCGATGCCAGTACGCTGCCGACCGGTGCGCGCTCGCTACCGGCCACGGGGCTCAGGTCGCCGTCGGCAACCTTGGTCGCGGCCGCGCTCAATTCCGCCGGCTCGGCCCCGAGTGCCCGTGACAGGCTGCGCACGATGAGGGCGCCACTGACGGCGGCAAGCACCAGGGCGCAGGTGACGACAGCCAGGAAGCCGTTGCGCTGGCTGCTGACCCGCGCTTGCGCCTGTTCAATCAGCTCTTCGGCGCGCTGCGCGGTGTAGTCCGAATAGGCGCTCGACGCCTGCACCAGTTCGGCCAGCAGGGGACGGCACTGCTCGTTCATGCGCAGCACGGCCTCGTCGCGCTTTTGCTCCAGCGCCAGCTTGACGATGCCCAGGGCCACCGGCGCGTATTTCTGCTCGACGCGGACGATGTCGGCGATCAGCGCCTTCGCCTTGGCCGACACGTCGGCGGCCTCGGCCATGTGTTGGAGCCGGCCGAGTTGCTCGGAGGCCGTGGCGTGCGCCTTTTCCACCCGGGCCCTCTCGACATCCAGATCCTGCGGCTGCGTGACCAGCACAAGGTTGCGCGCTGCGATGGCGCGCTCGTCCACGGCCAGCCGTACCGCGTTGGCGACGCGCATGCGCGCGTCAATGCCTGTGACGTAGCCCTCGAAGGCCTCCGCCTCGGTTTGGAGAGCCCGCCAGGCGAGCCCCGCGATCAGCAGCAGCAGCGCCACCACGGCACCGAAGGCGAGGATGAGTCTTGCGCGGACGGTCAAAGAGGAGACGTTCATGGTGGCTCTTCGGGTTGGCCAAGGCGATGCCGAAAGTTACCCGAGAGACCTGATATCTGATTTATTTGACAGCTATGAGGTGCAAACAATGCCACGGATCAGTCATTTCTCGCCGCAACACCCCCCATCAAGCACGAGATCTGTTGATGCTGCGCATTGGCGATCCTGTCACTCTGCTCGCAGGTTTTCGCCTGGCGAACCTCGGCACGGCATTGGGCGGCTGCCTGCTTGCCGGGAGTCGGCCACGTGACGCTGGCGGCCGCGCGATACAGAAATGGCTCGGCCGCACGCAGTACGGCCAGGACCCGCACTTCAACGGCTGGCTGCAGGATTCCCGCATCTACGGCAGCGCGCTGGGCGCCGCGCAGGTGCAGGCCCTGGCCCAGCCTGGGCGCGCACATCGTCAGCCGGCACGCTGGCTGGTCGTCACCCAAGGCCCCGTGAGGCCGTCGAGCTCGCAATCCCACAGCGCTTGCGCATCCATCTCATCGACCACGCCTTCGCCGTACACCTTCAAAGCCAGGCTGCGCAGCATGATCACCATGCCCCGCACAAACGCCGCACGCCCCGCTTCCCCGGCCACGCCGAGCAGCACCGAAGCGTCCAGCTTCACGTAGTCCAGCCCAGCTTGGTAGAGCTTCTCGACCTGCGCCAGCCCAGCGCCGGCATGCTCCAGGCCCAACTTGACCCCAAGTGGCCGCAGCTGGCGGCCGAACTCCAGCAGACGCTCGAAATGCTCGGTTGCGGCAGCCTCGGCCAGGTCCAGCAACAACGAGCGCGCCGGCTGCGGCCATTGYGCCAGCAGCTCGCGCAGTTGCGGCAGGAAGGCCGCGTCGGCCAGCGACACCGGCGCCACATTGATGCAGCGCGCCTTGCCATCAGCAGCGATGGCCTGCAGGGCCAGACCGACGGCGAGCAGGTCGACATGCGCCGTCATGCGCGCCCGCACGGCCAGCGGCAGCCAGGCCGTGGCAGGCTGGAAATCTTCATCGAGGCGCAGCTGCAGCGGGCACTCCAGATGCAGCACGCGGCCGGCGCGGTCACGCACCGGGAACTCGACCAGGCGGCCACGCTGCTGGCTGACGGCCTCCTGCAGCTGGGCACGCCACAGGCCCTCGCCCTGCTCGCGGCCAATGCCGGGGTCGGCCACGATTTCGACGACAAAGCCACCACGCGCCTCGCTCTGGTGCTCGGCCCGGGCCAACGCGGCATCGGCCTCGCCCAGCCAGACGTTGCTCGGCCGCTCGCGTGGCAGCTCGACGGCGCCGAGCGCCACCTGCACACCGGGCCCGAAGGCCGGCAGGCTGGCACGCAGCGCATCGGCCAGCGCATGGGCCGTCTCGGCGGCCACGCCCTCGGCCG
>NZ_JBFULE010000248.1:0-6807 GCF_056400485.1 Roseateles sp. P5_B10 | reverse complement strand
GGCAAGAGGAGTCGAACCCCCGACCTTCGCATTACGAATGCGCTGCTCTACCAACTGAGCTATGCCGGCCTCACGCTCAACCGAWGGTCATTCCCCAGCGGCCAGCGAAGCCCGAGATCATAGCGCAACTGCATTGAGCCGCCAAGATCGGCTTGCTTTTCGGGCGTCAGGACGCAAACTCCGGCGCATGAAAAAGATCAGGAATCTGCTGCTGGGGGCGTGGATGCTGGGTGCCACGGCGCTGACCCAGGCCGAGGATGGGCGCTTCGACGTCGCCACCCGCGAGGGCGTTGTCACGCCGGTGTTCTGGCAGGCTGCCGAAGCGGCGCGGGCGACGGTGTTGCTGTTTCCCGGTGGCAGCGGCGGCTTCGGGCGCATCGAAGCGGGCCGGCCAACGAGCCGCAATTTCCTGGTCCGCTCCGCAGGGGAGTTCGCCGCGCGCGGCTACAACGTCGCCATCTTCGGCAAGCCGAGCGACACGCCCGATCTGGGCTACAGCGAGCGCATCTCGGACGCCCACATGACCGACATCCGCGAAGTGCTGAAGGCCGTCAGGCAGAAGTCGCCATTGCCGGTCTGGTTGGTCGGCACCAGTCGTGGAACGGTGTCGGCCACGGCGGCGGCCATCCGATTGCAGGGGGAGATCGCCGGCCTGGTGTTGACGTCCAGCATCGTCGCCTGGGACAAGCCGGGCGCCGTGCCGCGCCAGGAGTTGTCGGCCATCCGCGTGCCGGTGCTGGTGCTGCACCACGCCAAGGACCAGTGCCGGCAGACTCTGCCTCATGACGTGGGCTACATCCCGCGCGGGCTGACGGCTGCGCCAGTGAAGAAGCTGGTCGTGGTCGACGGCGGCGCCGACCCGACGGGCGACGCCTGCGAGGCCCTCCACTGGCACGGCTTCATCGGCATGGAGGCCGAGGCCGTCCAGCTCATCACAGGCTGGATGGACCGGCCTATGCCATAGACGCTTCTTGGTACGCTTCTCAGGACGCGTCGAGATGATAGGCGGCGATACGCTCGACCTCGTTCTTGGAGCCCAGGGCCRCGGCCACGCGTTCGTGCAGCTTGGTCGGCTTCAGGTCCATGATGCGTTCACTGCCGGTGGTGGCCACGCCGCCGGCCTGCTCGACGAGGAAGGCCATCGGGTTGGCCTCGTACAGCAGGCGCAATTTGCCGGGCTTGTCGGGCTCGCGCTGGTCCCAGGGGTACATGAAGACGCCGCCGCGGGTCATGATGCGGTGCACGTCGGCCACCATGCTGGCGACCCAGCGCATGTTGAAGTCCTTGCCACGAGGCCCTGTGGAGCCGGCCAGGCATTCGTCGATGTAGCGGCGCACCGGCGGCGCCCAGTGGCGCAGGTTGGACATGTTGATCGCGAATTCCTTGGTGTCTTCGGGAATCCTGACCTGGTCCTGCGTCAGCACCCAGGAGCCGGTCTCGCGGTCCAGCGTGAAGACAGCCACGCCGTCACCCACCGTCAGCACCAGCATGCTCTGCGGTCCGTAGACGCAGTAGCCGGCCGCCGCCTGCTGCTTGCCGGGCTGCAGGAAGTCTTCTTCGCTGACGCCACGCGAATGGCCCACCTTGCGCAGCACGCTGAAGATGGTGCCGATGGACACGTTGACGTCGATGTTGCTGGAGCCGTCCAGCGGGTCGAACAGCAGCAGGTATTCACCCTGGGGGTAGCGGTTGGGCACGACGTAGATGCCGTCCATCTCCTCGCTGGCCATGGCCGCGAGGTGGCCGCCCCATTCATTGGCMTCGATCAGCACCTCGTTGGCGATGATGTCGAGCTTCTTCTGCACCTCGCCCTGCACGTTCTCGCTGCCGGCGGTGCCCAGCACGTCGCCCAGCGCCCCCTTGTTGACGGCGATGGCGATGCGCTTGCAGGCGCGGGCGACGACCTCGATCAAGAGGCGCAGTTCCTGCGGGATGTGGCCGTGCTCGCGCTGCTGCTCGACGAGGTATTGGGTCAGGCTGGTTTGACGAGACATCGATCAGCCTCCCGAGGCCAGCGCGCGTTCGACGATCTCGCGCACGTCGCTCGACAGATCAGGCTTGGCGGCAACGCGCGCGACGGCCTCGCGGGCGGCGCTGCGGTAGGGCTCGGCCAGCACGGCCCAGCGGTCCATCGCGCGGGCGAGGCGGCTGGCGAGCTGCGGGTTGATGGTGTCGATGGCGAGCACCTGCTCGGCCCAGAACACATAGCCGGCCGCGTCGGCGCGGTGGAAGGCGGCCGGGTTGAACATGTACAGCGAGGCCAACAGGCTGCGCGCGCGGTTCGGGTTCTTGAGTGTGAAGTCGGCATGCTTGGTCAGCGCCTTGGCACGCGCGAACACACGGCCATCGGCCTCGGGCGCGCGCGCCTGGAGCGAGAACCACTTGTCGACCACCAGCGCATCGTCCTTGAACAGCGCGTGGAAGCGCTGCAGGGCCGGTGCGGCCAGTTCGGCGTTGGCGTTCACCAGGGCGGCCAGCGCGCCGAGACGCTCGGTCATGTTGGACGCGTCCTTGAAGCGCTGGTAGGCCTTGCCCGGCCAGACGGTGTCGCCCGTGGCCTGCGCATCCAGCACGAGCATGGACAGGGCCAGGTTGGCCAGCGCCCGCTTGCCGGACGAGACCGGGTCGGGCGTGTAGCCACCGCTGATCTGGTTGGCCTCGAAGGCCGCGGCCCAGTCGTCGCGCAGGGCGGCGGCGAGCTGGGTTTGCGCGGCCATGACGGCAGCGTGGATGGCCTGTGGGTCGACGACGTCGAGCTGCTCGGCGATATAGGCCTCGCCAGGCAGGGTCAGGGCCAGTTCCTTGAAGGCCGGGTCCAACTCGGGATGGTTGAGCAGGACCCGCATCGCGTCGATGAAGACGGGGCTCAGCACCAGCGGCTGGCCCGCGCGCAGCGAATGCAGGATGCGGTTCAGCGCCAGGCGCTGGCCGGCTTCCCAGCGGTTGAAAGGGTCGCTGTCGTGGCGCATCAGCACGATCAGGCCGGCGTCGGACAGGCCGTCCTCCAGCACCACCGGCGCCGAGAAGCCGCGCATCAGCGAGGGCACGGGCTCGCTGTCGATGTTCTCGAAGATGAAGGTCTGCTCGGCCTGGTCCAGTACCACCACGCCCTCGGTGTCGCCGTTGGCGTTCACGGGCAGTGCGGCGCCGTGGCGGTCCAGCAGACCCATGACGATGGGGATCACCTGGGGCTGCTTGTCGCCCTGGCCCGGCGTGGCGGGTGTGGTCTGCGTGAAGCGCAGCGTGAAGGTGCGGGCGGCGGCGTCATGCTCGCCGCGGGCGGTCACGCGCGGCGTGCCGGCCTGCGAGTACCAGCGCTTGAAAGTGTCCAGGCGCGTAGCGAGGCCCGAGCCGGGGTTGGCGTCGGCAATCGCCTGCGCGAAGTCGTCGCAGGTCACGGCCTGGCCGTCGTGGCGCTCGAAGTAGAGCTTCATGCCCGCCTCGAAGCCCTTGCGGCCGACCAGCGTCTGGTACATGCGCACGACCTCGGCGCCCTTCTCGTAGACGGTGGCCGTGTAGAAGTTGTTGATCTCGCTGTAGCTGTCCGGGCGCACCGGGTGGGCCATGGCGCCGCTGTCCTCGGGGAACTGCGCGGCGCGCAGCTGGCGCACGTCCTGGATGCGGCAGACGGCACGGGCCGACGGCGTGCCGGCCATGTCCATCGAGAACTCCTGGTCGCGGAAGACGGTCAGGCCTTCCTTGAGCGACAGCTGGAACCAGTCGCGGCAAGTGACGCGGTTGCCGGTCCAGTTGTGGAAATACTCGTGGGCGACGATGGACTCGATGCGGTTGAAGTCCGCATCCGTTGCGGTGGCGGGCGAGGCGAGCAGGGCGCTGGTGTTGAAGATGTTCAGGCCCTTGTTCTCCATCGCGCCCATGTTGAAGTCGGACACGCCGACCACCATGAAGCGCTCCAGGTCCAGCGGCAGGCCGAAGCGGGCCTCGTCCCAGACGATGGAGGCGATCAGCGAGTTCATCGCATGCTCGGTCTTCTCCAGGTCGCCGCGGCGCACATAGACCTGCAGCAGGTGGTCCTTGCCGGCGCGGGTGCGGATGCGCTGCTCGCGCGCCACCAGGTCGCCGGCGACGACGGCGAACAGATAGCTGGGCTTGGGGAAGGGGTCGGCCCAGACGGCGAAGTGGCGGCCGTTGTCGAGCGTGCCGCTGTCGACGAGATTGCCGTTGGACAGCAGCACCGGGTAGAGGGTAGCGTTGGCGCGCAGCGTGACCGTGTAGACGGCCATCACGTCGGGGCGGTCCAGGAAATAGGTGATGCGGCGGAAGCCCTCGGCCTCGCATTGCGTGAAGAAGCTGCCGCCCGAGGTGTACAGGCCGGAGAGGGCCGTGTTCTTGTCCGGGCAAGTGGTGTTGCGGATCTCGAGCGCGAAGTCGGCGTCGGGTGYGCCTTCGATGATGAGCTCGTTACCTTCCTGGCGGAAGGAGACGCTCGCGCCGTCGATCAGCACGCGCAGCAGGTTCAGTTCCTCGCCGTGCAAACGCAGCGGGCCGTGGGGCACGGCGCGGTTGCGCTCGATCTGCATCTTGCTGGTGACCAGGGTCTTGGCCGGGTCGAGATCGAAGGTCAGGTCGACCTTGCGGATCCAGAACGCCGGTTGCTGGTAGTCCAGGCGTTGGATCAGGGTKGCATTGCCTTCACGCATTGGGGCTTCCTTRGAAATCGGTCAGTTCAGTCGAAGCGCTGCGCGCCAGCCGGAACGCGGGCGCGCAGTGCTTCAGGGAGGGCATCAAACGCCCTGTTTCAGCGACTCCGTGATGAACGGGTCGAGATCGCCGTCCAGCACCTTCTGCGTGGCAGACGTTTCGTAGTTGGTGCGCAGGTCCTTGATGCGGCTCTGGTCCAGCACATAGGAGCGGATCTGGTGGCCCCAGCCGACGTCGGTCTTGGTGTCTTCCAGCTTCTGCTGTTCTTCCTGGCGCTTGCGCATCTCATGGTCGTACAGGCGCGAGCGCAGGCGCTTCCAGGCGACGTCGCGGTTGCTGTGCTGGCTGCGGCCGTCCTGGCACTGCACGACGATGCCGGTCGGGATGTGCGTCAGGCGCACGGCCGAGTCGGTCTTGTTGATGTGCTGGCCACCAGCGCCCGAGGCGCGGAAGGTGTCGGTGCGCACGTCGGCCGGGTTGATGTCGATCTCGATGCTGTCATCCACCTCGGGGTAGACAAACAGCGACGCGAACGAGGTGTGGCGGCCGCCGGAGCTGTCGAACGGGCTCTTGCGCACCAGGCGGTGCACGCCGGTCTCGGTGCGCAGCAGGCCGAAGGCGTACTCGCCCTCGACCTTGATGGTCGCGCTCTTGAGGCCCGCCACGTCGCCGGGCGTCTCGTCTTCCAGCGTCGCCTTGAAGCCCTTGCGCTCGCAGTACTTCAGGTACTGGCGCAACAGCATGCCGGCCCAGTCGCAGGCTTCGGTGCCGCCGGCGCCGGCCTGGATGTCGATGAAGCAGTTCAGCGGGTCGGCCGGGTTGTTGAACATGCGGCGGAACTCGAGTTCCTCGACCTTGGCCTGCAGCGCGGCGGCGTCCTGCTCGATGGCCAGCATGCCGGCCTCGTCGCCTTCCTCGCGGCTCATCTCGAACAGCTCGGTGTTGTCCGCCAGCGAGCTGGTCAGCGTCGTGATCGTGTCGACGACGGCCTCCAGCGTGCGCTTTTCCTTGCCCAGTTCCTGGGCGCGCTTCTGGTCGTTCCAGACGTTGGGATTCTCGAGGGAGGCGTTGACCTCGTTCAGTCGCAGTGCTTTGCGGTCGAAGTCAAAGATACCCCCTTAGCGCGTCGGTACGCGCTGTGAGGTCGGCCAGGTTGTTGCCGATTTGGTTGATGTGTTCGATGTCCATGACGGTCGCTTGGTTCTTGGCGAAACGCGGATTTTCTCATGGGTGAGAATGGCCGCCATGACAGCTCCGCTGCGCGACGACTATTGGCGCCGCACCCGCCGCCTGACGGTGTGGTTGCTGCTGGCGTGGGCAATCGTCGGTTTTGTGCCTGTGTTCTTTGCGCGCGAACTCAGCGTCGAGGTGTTCGGATGGCCGCTGGCCTTCTGGCTGGCTTCGCAGGGTGCGCTGCTGGGCTTTTGCGCCATCGTCATCGTCTACGCGAGACAGATGGACAAGTTGGAGGCCGAGTTCAGCGAGCCTCGGTCCTGAACAGGCGCCGGGCTTCGGCCTCGCCGACATAACGCGCGTAGAGCTGCTGGATCCAGCCTTCGCGCCTCAGCAGGGTGATCTGGGCCTGCAGCAGCTGAACGTCGTCCTCGGTGACGGTGGTGCGGTTCAGGTAAAGGCCGATGGGTTCGGTGCCGGCCTCCGGCAGGTCGACGACGATGCTCTGCGCCGGCAGTGCGCCATCCCGCTTGAGCTTGGCATGGATCATGTTGGGAATGATGGCTGCCTGGATGCGCCCGGCCGTCAGCTTGGCCGCCAGGTTGTTGAAGTCGGGCGAATACTCGGCTTGGCGCGAGGCCAGCAGCGGTGCGATCCGTTCCTCCAGCACCTCACCTACGCGCACGCCACGGACGATTCCGAGCTTGAGGTCGGGCCGGCCGACAAAGGCCTCCAGCGAGCGCGGCCCGCGCTCCGACGCGACGATCAGATCCAGTTCCGTGAAGGCATAGGGCAGGAAGTGCCCGACCCGGTCGCGGTCGGCGGCGCGCATGGCCGAGGTCAGCACGTCGATGCTGCCGTGCTCGAAGTCCAGCAGCACGCGCGCACGAGGCGCGTAGCGCAGGGTCAGCTTGCAGCCACTGCGCCGGGCCAGCTCGTCCAGCAGATCGGGCACGACGCCTTGGATATGGC
>NZ_JBFULE010000247.1:0-6809 GCF_056400485.1 Roseateles sp. P5_B10 | reverse complement strand
CTCGCTGCGGCAGCCGGCCCGGCGGGCGGCGGCATAGGTGCTGGCCTGGTAGATGTCGCGCAGCGGCGGCGTGCCGGCCTGCAGGTCGACGGCGCCGTGCGGTGCCCCTGCCGCGGGCGGGTAGAAGGCCAGCGGCAGGCTGCTGGCAACGACCAGGTTGCGCGTGAAGGCCYGGGTGCGGGGGTGCAGATAGCGCGCATCCATGTCCGTCGTGAAGAACATGCGGTCGGAGAAATCCTCGTGCAGGGCCTGCAGAACGAGCAGCTTGTCGTGCACGTCGTTGGCAAAGATGCCGATGGCACCGATGGGCAGGCGGCTTGAGTCGGCCTCGCTGCGCTTGAGCCCGGCCCCGAGGCGGCGCAGATAGTCGAGCTGGTCACGGCTCTCGGGCCATTCCAGCGGCGCGCTCTTGGCCGCCGGCCCGGCCGCGGCGGCGGTGCCGGCCTCGCGCGTCGTGATGCCGTCGATGCCACGGAAGAAATAGATGACCTCGATCTTCAGCGGCTGGCTCTGCGGCCGCCCCTCGGGCAGGCGGTAGCGCAGCTCGCTGACCAGGGACTGGGCATAGAGGGAATCCCGCTCGGCAACGATGACGACGCGCCGGCCCTCATGCGGCAGGCGCAGGCCGAGCTCGGCGACGATGCGCTTGATGAGCTCGGCGTCGGTGCCGATGGTGCGCACCATCTGCACCGGCCGCACCGGGTTGACGCCCGTGATACGGTTGAACTGGTCGGTGACGAAGGACTCGAGCTTCTGGTCGCTGAGCTCCGCGATCATGCTGTTGGGCGCCGTCGAGGCCGAGTTGTAGAACTCGGCACGCGACAGCAGCTCATAGCCCTCCTGCAGGTCGGGCGCGAGGCCCCGCACGGCACCCGCCACGCCCGAGCTGCAGCGTGCGGCCGCCGCACTGGCCGCAGGGCTGAGGGCATCGGCGGCGGCGTTCTTGCGGTCGGCCGCGCAGCGCAGGTCCATCAGTGCGGCGCGCAGCGCGTCGGTCGACGAMGGGCCGATGACGGCCAGGCTGGGCAGGCGCTGCCCGTCTGATCCACCCGGTGCCGCAAGGTCGCGGGCCGGCCTGCCCATCAGCTGCTGGGTCAGCCGGGCCAGAGCATCCAGCTTGCGGTTGGGCAGGGAATTTTCGTCCACCCACAGCAAGGCGATCTGGCCATAGCGGCGCGGCTTGTCGGCCTTGGCATCGCCCTCGCCGTCGGGCTTGCGGCGGTGCTCCGAGCGCGCCGACAGCAGCTCGTAGGGCACGACGAAGTTGTCCTTGGCCGCGCGCGCCTGCTTGTCGGCGGCAGCGGGCCGGGAGGCCGCCGATGCCACTGACGCCACTGACGCCGCCTCGGCCGGAGCGGCCGCCTCCAGCAGGTTGAACTCCAGCAGGCTGAGCCGCTCCGCGTTGTCGGGCACATAGTCCTGGGCCAGCAGGCCGGCCAGCGTCGCGTAGCGCACACGCCGCCGCGCCTCCTCGGCACCGACGAAATCGGCGCCGGGCAGCAGGCCCATGATGATCAGCGTGTCATCCAGGCGCTGGTCGTGGTCGCGGTCCAGTTTGGCCAGCATGCGCTGCGGGTCGCGCACCTCGGCCACGCGGTCGCGGCAGTCGATGTCCAGGGTTTGCGAGGTTTGCTTGCGCACGCGCTCGCAGCGCTCCGCCCGTTCCGTCTCGTAGCGGCGCAGCGCCGTGAACGGGTCTTCCCAGAGGCGGGCGTTGACGTCCAGATCCGGGTCCAGCGGCGCCTGGGCGCGGGCCTTCTCGGCGGGCCGCAGCGGTTCGAAGGCATGGGGCACGAGCTGGGTGCTGGCCACGAAGGCCACCAGCACCGCGGCACTTGCCCACGGGAAGCTGCCAAATCCGCCCTTGTCGGCCACTGTCGCCTCCTGGCCCTTTCAGGAAGGGGCCAAAAGGTGAAAGTCTCAGCTCGGGGCAGTGGCGTCAATCACTAGGCTGCCGGGCATCCTCAGAAGGCATGAGGCCCGTTGCGCAATGGAAACGCTGAACGACCTCAGAACTATTGAAGCGTGCCTTCGGCGCCGTCCGGCTGGCGGCCGGCGGGCGTGAACAGCGCGCCGACATCCACCGCGTCGAAGCGGTAGTGCCGGCCGCAGAAGTCGCAGCCGATCTCGATCTCGCCGCGCTCGGCCAGCACGCTGTCGGCCTCGTCGCGGCCCAGGCCGCGCAGCATCTGGCTCACACGCTCCCGCGAGCAGGTGMAGGAGAAATGCGGCGCCTGGGGCTCGAAACGGGTCACCGTCTCCTCCCAGAACAGGCGGCGCAGGATGGTGTCGGCGTCCAGCGTCAGCAGCTCTTCGGCGGTCAGCGTGCCCGCGAGGATGGCGACGCGGTTGAAGCCCTCGGACAGCCCGATGTCATCCTCGTTGCGTTTTCCTTCGAGGTTGCCCTCGCCTTCGACCGGCAGCCGCTGGATCAACAGGCCGGCGGCGATGTCGCCATTGGCGGCCAGCACCAGCCGGGTGTCGAGCTGCTCGGACTGCAGCATGTAGTGCTCCAGCACTTCAGAGAGCTTGTACAGCGGCTCGCGGTGGTCGCCGTGCAGGGGCACGACGCCCTGGTAGGGCTGCTGGCCGGGGAACTTGTCCTTGGGGTCCAGCGTGATCGCGCAGCGGCCCTGGCCGTGCACGTTCAGCATGCTGGGCAGGTCGGCCCCGGGAGCGAGCTCGCCGATGCACTTGGCCGTCGCGCGAAAGCTCAGATCGGGCTGAGCCTCGGCCACGGCGAGCTTGACCGGGCCGTCGCCAAAGATCTGCAGCACCAGCGCGCCGTTGAACTTGATGTTGGCCTGCATCAGCACCGCTGCGGCGCTCATCTGGCCGAGCAGGTCGCGCAGTTCGGGCGGGTACTCCTGGCCGGGCTCGCGGCGGCTAAGCACCTCGCGCCAGGCGTCGGTCAGCCGCACCAGCATGCCGCGCACCGGCAGGCCGTCGAACAGGAATTTGTGCAGTTCACTCATCGGATTCTTTTCAGGCCGGCCGCATAACGGCGACCGTTGTTGACGTAATGGGCCGCGCTGGCCTTGAGCCCGGCGACCTGCGCCTCGCTCAGTTCACGCACGACCTTGGCCGGCGCGCCGACGATCAGCGAGCCGTCCGGAAATTCCTTGCCTTCGGTCACCAGCGCGCCGGCGCCGACGATGCAGTTGCGGCCGATGCGCGCGCCATTCAAGACCACCGCGCCGATGCCGATGAGGCTTTCGTCGCCGACCGTGCAGCCATGCAGCATGACCTGGTGGCCCACGGTGACGTTCTCGCCGAGGACGAGCGGGAAGCCGTGGTCGGCATGCAGCACCGAGCCGTCCTGGACGTTGCTGCCCGCGCCAATCGTCAGCGTGTCGCTGTCGCCGCGCAGCACGGCGTTGAACCAGATGCTGACGCCTTCACCCAGCGTCACGCGGCCGATGACCTCGGCGCTGTCGGCCACGAAGGCGGAGTCGGCCACGTCAGGGAGGTGCTCGTCGAGCTGGTAGATCGCCATCGCGGCCTCGCGCAAAACGCGCAAAAGGGGCGGATTTTAGAATCCCGGCCAATGTCCGACCTTCGCATGGCCACGCTCGGCCCTCTCCTGATCGCCGATGCGCCCGCCAAGGCGGCCGCAACGCTGGCGCTGAATGCAGCGCTGCCTGTCGATACCGACGCGCAGATTCCCGAGCCCGGCGGCATTCCGGGGCGGCCCGCACGCCCGCGCCTGGTCGAGCACATCACGCTCAAAGGCCCGTCGCTGCGCACGCCGGCCGGCATCGCGGCCCTGGTGCACGCCATCGCCCACATCGAGCTGAATGCCATCGACCTGGCCCTGGACATCTGCTGGCGCTTCCCCGGCATGCCCGAGGCCTTCTACCGCGACTGGCTGCGCATCGCCCAGGAAGAAGCCAAGCACTTCACGCTGCTGCGCGAGCACCTGCTGACACTGGGCTTTGACTACGGCGACTTCGATGCCCACAACGCGCTGTGGGACATGGCCGAGCGGACGAAACACGACCTGCTGGCCCGCATTGCCCTCGTGCCGCGCACGCTGGAGGCACGCGGACTGGATGCGTCGCCCGCCGTCAAGCGCAAGCTCGTCGGCGCCGGCGACAAACGCGCCGGCGAGATCCTCGACATCATCCTGCACGACGAGATCGGCCATGTGCTGGCCGGCAACCGCTGGTACCGCTTCCTGTGCGAGCAACGCGGGCTGGACCCGATCGCGACCTACGCCGAACTCGCCACCCTTCATCAGGCGCCCAAGCTGCGCGCGCCCTTCAATCTCGAAGCCCGCCGCGCGGCCGGCTTCGACGAAGCGGAACTCGCCGCGCTGGCTCGCCCATGACTCGTTTCCATGCCAATCTGCTGCTCACCTTCGTCGCGCTGATCTGGGGCTCGGCCTTCGTCGCGCAAAGCCGCGGCATGGCCGACGTCGGCCCGTTGCTGTTCACCGGCGTGCGCTTCCTGATCGGCTCTCTGGTCGTGCTGCCGCTGGCCGTGCTGGAGTGGCGCCGCCTCGGCCGCGAAGGCAGGCCGCTGGTGAAGCTGGACGGCCTTCACATTGCCGGCCTGGGCCTCTTGATGACGCTGGGCGCCGTCATGCAGCAGATCGGCATCCAGCACACCAGCGTGACCAATGCCGGCTTCCTGACCGCGGTCTACGTGCCTCTCGTGCCGGTGCTGGCCTGGCTACTGTTGCGCCAAGTGGCGCACTGGTCGGTCTGGCCGGCGGCTGCGGGTTGCCTGGTGGGCGCCTTTCTGCTGTCGGGCGCGCATGAGCTCCACATCGGCCTGGGCGACCTGTGGGTGGCCGGCTCGGCCATCCCCTGGGCGGTGCATGTGCTGATGGTGGGCCGCTGGGCCGACCGCATGAGCGCACCCTTCCTGGTTGCCAGCGGCCAGTTCGCTGTCTGCGGCCTGCTGTCGCTGATCGCGGCCTTCGGCATGGAGCCGGTGCACTGGGGCGGCCTGGTCGCTGCCGCCTGGCCCATTGCCTACACCGGCATCGTCTCGGTCGGCATCGCCTTCACGGCCCAGGTCGTGGCCCAGCGCTACGCCCATGCGGCGGACGCGGCCATCATCCTGTCGGCCGAGACCCTGTTCGCCGCCGCCTTCGGCTATGCGCTGCTCGGCGAGCGGCTCAACACCGCCGGGCTGATCGGCTGCGGCCTGATGCTCGCCTGCATCCTGCTCGTGCAGCTGACGCCGCTGGTGAGAACCCTGAGGCAACGGCAAATTCTGACCAACCCGTCAAATTGACTCTAGACTTTGGGCTCCTTTGTCGAGGAGCCCCGCATGAGCGCTGACGTTTCCAAGCTTGACGCCTATTGGATGCCCTTCACTGCCAACCGGCAGTTCAAGCAGGCGCCGCGTCTGCTGACGCAAGCCGATGGCATGTATTTCCGCGACGACAAGGGCCGCGAGATCCTCGACGGCATCGCCGGCCTGTGGTGCGTCAACGCGGGCCACAACCGCGCCAAGATCGTCAAGGCCATCCAGGAGCAGGCCGCGGAGCTGGACTTCGCACCGCCCTTCCAGATGGGCCACCCCAAGGCCTTCGAGCTGGCCGAGCGCCTGGCGGCCATCGCGCCCACGGGCATGAACCGCGTGTTCTTCACCAACTCGGGCTCCGAGTCGGTGGACACCGCGCTGAAGATGGCCATCGCCTACCACCGCGTGCGCGGCGAAGACGCCCGCACCCGCCTGATCGGCCGCGAGCGCGGCTAYCACGGCGTCAACTTCGGCGGCATCTCGGTSGGCGGCATGGTGGSCAACCGCAAGATGTTCGGCAGCCTGCTGGCCGGCGTCGACCACATCCGCCACACSCACGAYCYSGCSCGCAACGCCTTCTCGGTCGGCGTCCCGCCGCATGGCGCCGAGTTCGCCGAGGACCTGGAGCGCCTGGTTGCCCTGCATGATGCGTCGACGATTGCCGCCGTGATCGTCGAGCCCGTGGCCGGCTCCACGGGCGTGCTGCTCCCGCCCCAGGGCTATCTGCAGCGCCTGCGCGAGATCTGCGACAAGCACGGCATCCTGCTGATCTTCGACGAGGTCATCACCGGCTTCGGCCGCRCCGGCAGCCCGTTTGCCGCCCAGACCTTCGGCGTCACGCCCGACCTGATGACGGTGGCCAAGGGCATCACCAACGGCTGCGTGCCCATGGGCGCGGTGTTCGCGCAGCAGAAGATCCACGACGCCTTCATGACCGGGCCCGAGCACCTGATCGAGTTCTTCCACGGCTACACCTACTCGGCCCACCCACTGGCCTGCGCCGCCGGCATCGCCACGCTGGACACCTATGCCGACGACGACCTGCTGACCCGTGCGGCGCGCATGGAAGGCGAATTCGCCAAGGCGTTGCACTCGCTGCGCGAGGAGCCCAATGTCATCGACGTGCGCAATATCGGCCTGGTCGGCGGCATCGAGTTGAAGCCGCTGGACGGCCAGCCGGCCAAGCGCGCCTTCAACGTCTTCCTGGACTGCTGGGACAAGGGCCTGCTGATCCGCACGACCGGTGACACCGTGGCGCTGTCGCCGCCGCTCATCATCGAGAGTGGYCACATCGAACGCATCGTCGACACGCTCAGAGGCGCCCTGCGTCGCGCCGCATAATCCGCGCCCCGTGGCGGCAGTACCGGCGCCGCGGCCCCGCCCTGGAGTTTTCCCAATGAAATGGCTACTCGCCCTGCTGCTTGCAGGGTCCGCCCACGCACAGACCCTGAACTACATCGGCCAGCAGATCGTGCCGACGAGTGCAAGCTTCCGCGGGGTGCCGGTCGGTGGCCTGTCCAGCATCGACTATGTGCCCGCCACCGGCCGCTACC
>NZ_JBFULE010000246.1:0-6848 GCF_056400485.1 Roseateles sp. P5_B10 | reverse complement strand
GATGCACACCGTGAGGTGCCGGGCCGGCGCCGAATCGCCCTGCGCCAGTTCAAGGTCCTGCACGGCCAGGCGCAGTTTTTCGGCCATGAAACTGGCCCCGGCCGCCGGCGTGGTCGTCATGACCAGCGCGAACTCCTCGCCACCGTAGCGCGCCACGAGATCGGTCGAGCGGTTGGCATTCAGGTGCAAGGTGCCTGCCACCTTCTGCAAGGCCTCGTCGCCGGCCGGGTGGCCGTAGGTGTCGTTGTACTGCTTGAAATCATCGATATCGACCATCAGCACGGAGAGCGTGCTCTGGTCGCGCAGCGCCCGGCTCCATTCCATCTGGATGTGCTCGTTGAACCGGCGCCGGTTGCTGATCTCGGTGAGCCCGTCCACGTAGGTCAACCGCTGCAGCTCGATGTTCAACTCCGTCAGCTGCTGCTGGCTCTCGCGCAGGGCCCGGTACGCCTCGTCGCGCTGCAGCTGGATCGAATACCCCCTGGAGTGGTAGCGGATGCGCGCCACCAGCTCGACCTGGCTCGGCAGCTTGACGAGATAGTCGTTGGCACCGGCCTCGAACGCTTCGCTTTTCACCGCCGGGTCCTCGGTGGTCGACAGCACCACGATCGGGATGTCCATGGTGGCCGCGTTGGCGCGGTAGCGGCGAACCAGCGTCAGGCCGTCGATGCCGGGCATGACCAGGTCCTGCAGGATCACCGTCGGCCCGATCTGCTCGGCCAAGGCGATCGCCTTCCCGGGATCGGCGCAGTAGTGGAAATCGATGTCCGCGTGGCTCAGCAGCGCGCGGCGCACGGCCTCGCCGATCATCGCCTGGTCGTCGACCAGCAGCACCATGACGGGACGGCGCCTGGCCGCCGATGGCTTCGGGAGGTCGAGGCTCTTCATATCAAGGTCGATCATCATGGCCTCCTGGTTCTGGTTGCATGCAAAGCGCAGCGCGCAGCCGCGGTGCGATCGCGTCGATGGGCAGGACGTCCACCGCAGCGTCCAGCGCCACGGCGGCCCTCGGCATGCCGTAGACGGCGCAACTCGCCTGGTCCTGCGCGATGGTGTGGTGCCCCTGGTCGCGCAGCGCCTTCAAACCGAGTGCGCCGTCGCGTCCCATGCCGGTCAACAGCACGCCGACGACGCCGCCCCGCCACAGCGCACAGGCGCTGTGGAAGAACACGTCGACCGAGGGACGGTAGACGTACTCCCGCGGGATCGGCGTGTACGCCAGGCACCCGCCCGCCACAAGCCGCAGATGGTCGTTGGTGGCGGCGAGCAGCACCACGCCCGCGGTGGGCCGGTCGCCTTCCGCGGCCACCCGCACAGGCAGCGTCGAATGCTGCCCGAGCCACTGAGCCATGCCGGCGGCGAACTGCTCGTCCACATGCTGCACGATGACGACGGCACCCGGGAAATCTGCCGGCAGGCCGTGCAGCAAGGTGGCCAGCGCCGCAGGGCCGCCCGCCGAGGCGCCGATGGCGATCAAGGGCTGCGGGCAGCTCTTGCGCAACCTCGCAGCGGACCGGGCGGCGTCGACCCGGGCCGGGGCGCTGTCGCCGATCAGCTTGCCGATGATCTCGATCTTCGCCAGCAGCGGTGCGGCGCCTGCGTGCGGGTCGGTGCCGGCCAGCGTCGGCGTGTCGACGACGTCGAGCGCGCCGTGGCCCATCGCGTCGAAGACGCGGGCGGTGTTGGCACCCATGTTGGAGGTGACAAGCAGGATGGCGCACGGCGTCTGCGCCATGATGCGCCGTGTCGCCTCGACCCCGTCGACCACCGGCATCAGCAGGTCCATCAGCACGAGGTCGGGCCGCTGTTCAGCGCAGCGCTGCACCGCCTGCGCGCCGTTCTCGGCCACCCAGATGACGCGGTGTTCCGGCTTCAGCGCCAGCACGCGCCGCAAGGCCTCCACGGCCAGCGGCAGGTCGTTGACGATGGCGATCTTCATGTGACGACCGCCTCGCCGATCAGGTCCACGGCCGCCTGCAGCAGCGTCTCGTCCTGAAAGCTGCCCTTGGTCAGGTAGTGGTTGGCCCCGGCTTCCAACCCGCGCCGGCGATCCTCGTCGCGATCCTTGTACGACATGATCATCACCGGCAGCGACTTCAGGTTCGGATCCTTCCTGACCAGCGTGACCAGCTCGATGCCGTCCATGCGCGGCATGTCGATGTCGGTCACCAGCAGGTCGAAGTGGCCGGTGCGCACCGCATTCCAGCCATCCATGCCGTCGACGGCCACCTCGACGTCGAAGCCGTGCTGGGCCAGCAGCTTGCGTTCGAGTTCACGCACCGTCAGCGAGTCGTCGACCACCAGCACGCGCTTGCGCTTGCTCGCCCCGGCGGCGCCGGTGCCTGGCCGCACCTGGCTCAGCTGGCCGGAGGCAATCAACTTCTGCACCGAGCGGATCATGTCCTCGATGTCGATGATGAGCACCGGCGACCCGTCTTCCATCAGCGCGCCGGCGCTGACGTCCTTGACCTTGCCCAGGCGCGGGTCGAGCGCCTGCACCACCAGCTCGCATTCGCCGAGGAAACGGTCCACCACCAAGCCGTAGATGTCCTCGTGGTCGCCGACGACGAGGACCGACAAGTCGCCCGCCAAGGCCTGGGGCGCGTCCACCTGCAGCAACTGGTGCGCAGTGACCAGGCCGACGCGTCGCCCGTCGACTTCGACGTGCTGCCGCCCCTCGAGCAACTCGACCCGCTGTGGCGCGATTTTCAGGGCGCGGAAAATGCGCGCCAGCGGGAAGGCGTACGGCTCGCCGCCGATGTGCACGAGCAGCGTGCGCACTACCGACAGCGTGAGCGGCAATTGCAGCTGGAAGCGCGTGCCCAGGCCCGGCTGCGTCGACACGCGAACGCTGCCGCGCACCTGTTTGACCATGTCCTGCACGACGTCGAGCCCGACGCCCCGCCCGGAGACCTCGGTCACCCGCCGGCTGAGCGTGAAACCCGGCAGGAACAGGAACTCCAGCAGCTCGGACTCCGAGAGCTCGGCCGCGACCTCGGGTTTGGCGTGGCGGCGCTCGACGACGGCGCTGCGCAGTGCGTCCAGGGCGATGCCGCCGCCGTCATCGGACACGGTGATCTGTAACGCCCCGGCACTGTGGCGCGCCTCGAGCCGCACGACGCCTTCCGCGGGTTTGCCCACGGCGTGTCGCTGTCCAGGCAATTCGATGCCATGGTCCAGCGCATTACGCAGCAGGTGGCCCAGCGGCGCATCCAGCTTCTCGAGCACGTCGCGGTCCACCGGCGTCGCGGCACCGACGATTTCGAGCCTGACCTGCTTGCCCAGCGAGCGCCCCAGGTCGCGCAGCATGCGGGGCATGGTTTGAACACCGTCCGCGAATGGCCGCATCCGACAGGCCACCGCCTCGTCGTACAACCGGCGCGACAGGTCGGCCGAGCGCCGCTCGAAAGTTTCCAGATCGGCCAACCCCTGAGCCAACAGCTGCTCGCACTCCAGCATGCGGCGCCTGACCTCGGGCGGTGCGGCCCGCTCTTGCGCAACCTCATGCTGAAGCCGCTTGAGCCGCAGCAGTGAGTTGGCGAAAGGCGTGAGCCACCTTGCGGCCACCAATGATTCGCCGGCCAGCCCGAGCAGCCGATTCAGGTTGTCGGCGGTGACGCGCACGACGCGGTCCGAGGCGTCGCGCGCTGGTGCCGCCGCGGGCGGCGCCACCGCTGCCTGCAGCACCGGCGCTGCCGCGTCGGGCGCCGGGTCGTCTTCGTCGCCGGCCAGCATCGCGGTCTTCAGGGCGTCGACGAAGGCCTTCACCTGCAGCGCGTCGCCAGGGTCCGTCCCGGCGGTCCGGCCCAGGCGCGCGAGCAGGTCCACACCCGCGAGCAACGGGTCGATCTGACGTTGGCGCAGCCGCAACCGGCCCGTTTGAGCGGCGACGAAGCAGTCTTCCATCGCATGCGCCACTTCCACCGCGGCGCCAATGCCGACGATGCTGGCGGCACCCTTGAGCGAATGGGCGGCGCGCATGCAGGACTCGAGCTGGTCGGCGGCGTCCGGACTGCGCTCCAGGGCCAGCAGTCCCTGCGTCAGCAACGGGGCGTGGTTCTCCACTTCGATGCGAAACAGGTCCAGCATCGACAGGTCGCTGAGATCGACGCTGCTCATTGGGGCTCCCTAGGCGCTGCGCGCCATCCCGCCAAGCGGGAATGAGCCCCTTCGGGCGGCCGGGCGGGGCTCATGCGAGGCCCCGTTGAATGGTGTAGAGCAGCAGTTGCTCGTCGAGCAGGCCGACCGCGCGCTCATTGCTGCCCCCTGGCGCTTCTCGAGGGGTTCGCCCGCGTTCGGGCGGCCGGGTGGCGGGTTCGTGCCAGGCCAGGATCGCCTTGGAGTAGGTCGCCGTGGCACGCGCGACGGTGGCAGGCACTGGCTTCAGCGTGGCCGGATCGAAGCGCCGGATGCCGTGCATTTCGTCGACCGCGAAGCCCAGGCGCTGGCCGTCCAGGCCGATCACCACCAGGCGCCGCAGTGTCAGGCGTTGCCGTGCGTGCCCCGTCTCGGCGACGTGCGCCAGGCCGAGGACGCTGCCCAGCGATACGCAGACCAGCAACTCGCCCCGCACGTTGGCCACACCCTGCACGACGCCGCCGCGCCGGCTCGGCAGCGAATGGATCGCCGGCAAGGCGGCGACTTCCTGGAACACCGGCGTCGGCAGGGCCAGCCATTCGGCACCGATGCGAAAGATGACCGCCGAGCCCACCTCGGCCAGCCCAGCCTCGTGAGCCTGCGCCATGTGGCGGGTGCAGTCGGCGAGGTAGCCGGGCGGCGCCTGCCGGTCAAGTAAGGCCAGCGCGGCGGCGGCGTGGGTTGGACAGTGGCTGCAGTGCACGTGCTGCTTCAGTTCCGGGCAGGAACCATCGCCGCGAATGCCGATGCGGTTCCAGCAGTCGTCCAGGGCCACTTGCATGTTCATGTCAAGCCCCGCCTGGTTGCAGCCGGCTCGCGCGCTGCTGCAAGCGCCGCGCGCCGGCCGCGTCGCCCTGCYTTTGCAGCAGCAGGGCAAGGTGGATCAACGCCTCGTGGTGATTCGGGTTCAGATAGAGCGCCTTGCGGTACTGGTCGGCCGCATCGCCCGTGTTGCCGCTTGCGTCGCGCACCAGGCCGAGCAGATTGAACGCATCGGCCGTAGGCCCGTGCTCGCGCAGATGTGCTTCACAGTGCGACGCAGCCTCGGCGAGGTGGCCCTGGTCGGCCAGGCGCTGTGCGTGGGCTATGCCCGTCGCCGCTTCGGCCCGCACAGTCGCCTGCGGCGCGGTAGCGGGGGGCGCCACCCGGGGCCGAGCGGGCCGCGGGGGCGCGGCCACCGGGGCCGGAGCACGTACGGGCCTGGGTGGCGCCGGGGTTGCACGGAGCTTGATGACGCTGCCGGGCGCCGGCCCCTTGCGGAAGGCAAACGCGAGCGGAAGCTTTGCAGAGACGAAGCCGTGATCCGACAGCAGGGCCGTCTCCGACGGGCCGACGAACAGCCAGCCGCGCGGCGCAAGCAGCCGGCCCAGCACCGCGATGGCGCGGTCCTGCGTGGCGCGGTCGAAGTAGATCAGCACATTGCGGCAGAAGATGACGTCGTAGAGCCCCGTCCCGGCCACCAGGCCGTCCAGCAGGTTGCCCGGTCGAAATTGCACGAGCCCGCGCACCGCCTCCGTCGGGCTGTGGCCGCCCGCCGTCGCGATGAAGTGGCGATCACGGAACGCCAGGTCGCTGCCGCGAAACGAATTTCGGCCGTAGACCGCAACCTGCGCCCGCGCCAGCGCACGCAGGCTGATGTCGACGGCATCGATGCGCAGCGCATTGGCCGGAAAGCCGGCGTCGAGCAATGCCATGGCCATCGAATAGGGCTCCTCGCCGGTCGCGCACGGCACGCTCAGCAAGCGCAGCACGCCCTGCGCCTGAGCAGGCGCTTCCTCGCCGGCCAGGCGCGCCAGCGCCACGAAGGCTGCCGGGTCGCGGAAGAACCAGGTCTCGGGCACGACCACCGCCTCGATGAGTTCCTGCAACTCGACGCTCGAGCCGCAGAGCCGTTCCCAGTAGGCCTGCGCGTCCGCCAGCCCGCAGGCCGACAGCCGCTCCTGCACCGCACGCTCGACGGACGCCGATCCGATCGAGGCCGCATCCAGGCCCATCGTCTGCTTGAGCAATTGCTCGAAACGGGTCATGTCCATCACGCTGCCCCGGCCTCGTCGAACAACATCGCGCGCAGCGACGCCGGAAGCAGACCCTGCACCTCGACGCGCTGGATCAGCCCCTGCGCGTCGGTCGTCACCGGGCCGAGCCAGGGCGCTGCGTCGACGTTGACGCCGGCCGCAACGAACTCCGCCGGCTCGCGGCGCAGCGTCTGCGTCGCCCTTTCGACCAACAGGCCGAGCAGGTGCGGGCCGGCTGCGGGATCGGGGAAAGTCACGAGCACGATGCGCGTGCTCAGGCGGTTCGCTGACGGGCGGCCGAGCGCGAGTTCGCTGAGGTCGATGACCGGCACCGGCACACCTCGGTAGTCGCACAGGCCGGCCACCGTCGACGGCGCGAGCGGGATCGCCTTCACGCCAAGCCGCGGCAGCACGGCGACGACCTGACCCGCGTCGAGCGCGTAGCGTTCACTGCCGATCTGAAAAAGGATGAACAGCATCCGGCCGGCCCTCGGGCCTCAGGCCTGCGCCAGTTTGAAGCGCGAGACGCCGCTGCGCAGCCCGCCAGCCGCCTGGTGCAAGCCGTCGATCGCCTGGCCCGACTGGCGCAGCGAGTCGACGGTCTGCTGGGCGGCTTCGGTCAACTGTGTCAGTGCCTGGCTGATCTGCTCGGCGCCGGTCGCCTGCGTCTGCACGCTTTCGCTGACGGCCTCGAAA
>NZ_JBFULE010000245.1:0-6863 GCF_056400485.1 Roseateles sp. P5_B10 | reverse complement strand
AGGCCGCAGCGTGCAGGCCACCTAYTGCATCACCGAYGCCCGCGTGTCGCGCTCRCATGCCCGTATCGACTGGCAAGGCAGCAGCTTTGAGCTGACCGACCTGTCCTATAACGGCACGTATGTGCGCTTCGGTGATTMGGGCGAGCTGCTGAGCCTCAAGCGCGGCAGCTGCACGCTGCACGGCAGTGGCGTCATCGGCCTGGGCGGCATGCCCACGGACGAGCAGTCGCCCATCGTGCGCTTCGAGGTGCTGCACTTCTACGACACCGAGCCCCAGCCCTTCGGCGGCCCTCGCTCCAGGCGCTGACTCATGGCCTTTCTTCCCGAACCGCCGCAGCGCCACGGCGTCGCGCCCGCTGGCCCGGATGTGGCCGTGCTGCTGTGCAATCTCGGCACACCCGACGCGCCCGATGCCCCTGCCCTGCGCCGCTACCTCGCCCAGTTCCTGGCCGACCCGCGCGTTGTCGAGATCCCCAGGCTGATCTGGCTGGCCATCCTGCACGGCATCATCCTGCGCGTGCGGCCGGCCAAGTCAGCGGCCAAGTACGCAACGGTATGGACGCCCGAGGGCTCGCCGCTCAAGGTCTGGACAACAAAGCAGGCCAAGCTGCTGCAAGGCGCATTGGGCGGCCGCGCGCGCGTCGCTTTCGCGATGCGTTATGGCCAGCCTGCCATTGCCGCCACGCTCGACGCCCTCAAGCGCGAAGGCGTGCGCCGCGTGTTGGTGCTGCCCGCCTACCCGCAGTACTCGGGCGCGACCACCGCCAGCGTCATCGACGACGTCGCCCGCTGGGCGCTGCGGACCCGTCACCTGCCCGAGCTGCGCTTCATCAACCGCTATCACGATGAGCTGGGCTACATCGCCGCCCTGGCCCAGACCGTGCGCGAGCACTGGCAGCGCGAGGGCCGTGGCGACAAGCTGGTCATGAGCTTTCACGGCATGCCCGAGCGCACCCTGCACCTCGGCGATCCTTACCACTGCGAATGCCTGAAGACCGGCCGCCTGCTGGCCGAGGCGCTGGGGCTGCGAGACGGTGAATGGCTGGTCACCTTCCAGAGCCGCTTCGGCAAGGCCAAGTGGCTGGAGCCCTACACCGAGCCCACGCTGGTCAAGCTGGCCAAGGGCGGCCTCAAGTCCGCCGACGTCATCTGCCCCGGCTTCGCGGTCGACTGCCTGGAGACGCTGGAAGAGATTGCCCAGGAAGCCCGCGCCGCCTTCCTGGCCGCCGGTGGCCAACGCTTTGCCTACATCCCCTGCCTGAACGACCACCCGGCCGGCATCCGCGCCCTGGCCAAGCTGGCCGAGCGCCACCTGCAGGGCTGGGCCGGTGAAGCCCCGCATCCCGACACCCTGGCCCTGCAGCGCCAGCGCGCGCTGGCGGCAGGCGCCAAGAACTAGCGGCGCCGCCGCCGCACCACGCCGGCCAGCACTGCCAGCCCRGCCAGCGCCATCACGCCGGCGCCCGGCTCGGGCACGGCGGCCGCCGTGAACACCGCCCCGTCATTGGCGCTGAAGCTGAAGCTGGTGAACTGGTAGGCATCGGCCCGGGCACTGAAGCTCGCCCCGGCGAAGGCCTGATGGCCCAGACCCTGGCCGCCCGAGGTCTGGAAGAAGGTGTCGACGTTGAAGCCGCCGCTGGCCTGGAAGGCATTCGGATCGGTATTGCCCAGGAAGCGGAACTCCACGCTCAGATGGCTCAGGTCGAGGGCCGTGCCATTGCCGAACACGACGCTGTCGGTGCGCCAGCCACCACTGCCGTCAGCCTGCACCTCCATGATGAGGCGGCTGCCGGCCGCGGCCGTGAAACTGCCGTCGATGCGCATCTGGCCAGGCGAGTTGCCCGGGCTAAAGATGCCGTAGTTGGTCACCGCGCCGATGATGGTGCCGTTGCCGCCGAGGAAGCCGTTGGTGCCGATGACGATGGTGTTCGCGGTCAGCGTGCTGTTGTTGACCACCAACGTGCCCGTGCCGCCATCCACCGAGCCGCCGGCGGTCCGGTTGCGGCCGACGCCGATCCAGTTAGCGCTGACGCTGGAGCCCTCGCTGATCAGCAGCGTGCCGTCCGACCCGCCGAGGCGGCCGACGAAGATGCCGCCCCCGGCCACGTCCACGCTGCTGCCGCCCTTGACGCGCATCAGCCCGGTGCCTTCGCGCCCGATGGTCATCGCGCCCTGGCCCGGTGCGGCCTGGATGCTGATGCTGGAAGCGCCCGCCAGCGTCAGAGTGCCGTCGCCGCCCGGGCCCACGCTGGTGCCGCCGAGGTTGAGCGACGCCCCCGCGCTGCCCGCGTTGACCAGCGTCACGTGGCTGCCGTTGGTGATCGTCGCCACGCCCGTGCCATCAGAGCGGCCGATGGACAGGAAAGCGCCCGACAAGGTGCTGCCGGTCTGCTGGCCGCTGAAGCTCAGGCTGGCATGGTCCACGCTGAGCACGCCCACGCCGCCGGAGCGGCCCACGTTCATGCCGATGGCGCTGACCAGCGCGTTGTCCGCCACCGTCAGCTGGCCGAAGCTCTGAGGGCCGTGGCCGACGCCGATATAGCTGTCGGTACCGATCAGGCGTATTTCGGAGCCCGCGCCGGTCACCACGGCCACGCCACGGCCACCGGGCTGGGTGTCGCTGGTGCCGCCTATGTAGAGGCTGGTGCTGCGCGAGTTGGTCGCGGTGGACACCGCCTGGCCGTCCAGGATCAGCTGGCCGCCCGCGCTGATGTTCAGGAAGCCTGAGCCGTCGCGGCCCACGCGCATGATGGGATTGAAGGCCTCGCCGGCGCCTCCCCCCGGCAGCACCGAAGCGGCCGAGATGGAGACGACGGAGCCGGCGCCGCTGATGTTCAGCGTGCCGGACGAAGCCGCCTCACGACCGAGGTTGAGCGCCGTGCCCGAGGGCTGGGCCGTGGTGGCGACGAGATCGATGCGGCCGCCGTTGCTGACCGTGACCCGCCCCGTGCCATTGCGCCCGACATCCAGCACCGGGCCGGTCAGGACGCCGTTGGCGGCGGCCGAGCCCAGGCCGTCGATGCGCAGCTGCGAGCCCGCGCCGTCTACCTGCAGCTCGCCATGCCCGCCGTCCCGGCCGATGGCCACGTAGAACAGGCCGCTCACCTGGCCGCCGTCCTGCAACTGCAGCAGGCCGGTGGCGTTGTTGCGCCCCACCTGCAGATAGCCAGCGTCACCGCTATAGACGACGGCCGAGCCGGCGCCGGCCACGCGCATGTCGCCCCGCCCGCCGGTCGAGCCCACGTTGATGCCGTTGTAGATGCCGGCGCGGCCCTGGATCTGCACCTGCCCGCCGCCGGTCACGTCCAGCGTGCCCCAGGCATTGGCGTGCTCGGCGAGGTTGATGAAGGCAGACCCGTTGCCCAGCGTCGGGCCGGTCACTCGCCATATCGAGCCGACGCCGTCGACGACGACCGAGGCAAAGCTGCGCTCGCTCCCCAGTGGGCTGGAGCCGCCCGGCGCGACGCCGATCGAGCCGCCGTCGGTCGTCAGCAGGCCGCCCGCCAGCACCTCGACGCGTCCGCGCGTGATGCCACCCGGCGTGCCGAAGGTGAAGGTTTCGATCGGCGGGCGGAACACTGCCAGCCCGCCGACGACGAAGGCGCGCAGGAAGCTCGCGCTGGAGCCAGCGCCGGTGACGGTCAGCGTCGCGTCGCTGCCGGCGGCATTGCCGATGAAGTTGTGGCACCACTGCGGGCCCAGCAGGCATTGGGCGCTGTCGGCGCGCGCGTCCAGCGTGGCGCCGTCGGCGATGGTCAGCGACCCCTGGCCCCAGGCGCCGAGCTCCAGCCGGTTGGTGCTGCCGTTGCCATTGATCGTCAGCACCGAGCCGGCGCCAGTGACCAGGCCCGTCGCGATGCCCGTGCCGCCGTCGGCGAAGCGCACCGAGGCTGCACTCAGGCGCGAGCCACCATTGACGAGCAGCTGCGCCGTGCCGTTGCCGCCCAGCCCCAGCGTGTTGCCGCCCAGGTTGGTATCGCCCGGTCCGGGCGCCGTGAAAGTCGGGTAGACGCGGTAGGCCCCCGTCACGATCACATCCGCCGTCGCCGCCCCGCAGGCCAGCATCGCCGCCACCGCCGTTGCACGGCCCACCCACGCACGCTTTTTCATTGCGAACCTCCCCCCAAGCAGCGCCCCTATCGGGCTGCGCAACGCTACCGGCGGGCTTGGCGACAATCATCCCTAAACCTGAGGACCTTTTTCGCCCGTGCCCGATTCCCCGACTTCGATGCGCCTGGACAAATGGCTCTGGGCCGCGCGTTTCTACAAGACCCGCGCCCTGGCCGTTGACGAGATCAACCTCGGCCGCGTGCGCGTGGGCGGCCAGCCGGTCAAGCCGGCGCGGGACGTCAAGGTTGGCGACCTGCTCAGCATCCGCATCGGCACGCTGAGCCGCGAGGTCGAAGTCCTGGGCCTGTCCAACCTGCGTGGCCCGGCGCCGCAAGCCCAGGCCCTGTACGCCGAAACCCAGGCCAGCATCACCGCCCGGGAGGCGGCCGCCGAGGCGCGCCGCCTGGCGCCGGAACCGGCCGACACGATCATGCAAGGTCGTCCGACAAAGCAGGACCGGCGCCGCTTGGCAGACTGGGACCGATGGTCCGTCTCGCTGGATGATGAAGATCCGGGTTGACCCGGATAATCCGTTTTGAATCTCCCCTCTTGAAACCAGGGCATCGCGCCCCATGTCGACGCGATCCCCTCCTTTTCTGCCATGACGACCGAAAAACCCCTGCCCGAAGACGCAGCCGGCGCCGCCGAGCCCACGGCCGCCGAGCTGAACCCCGAAATCAAGATTGCCGAGCTGGAAGGGCGCCTCGCCGAAATGAGCGACGCTTATCTGCGTGCCAAGGCCGAGACCGAGAACGCCCGCCGCCGCGCGGATGAGGACGTGGCCAAGGCCCGCAAGTTCGCCGTCGAAGCCTTCGCCGAGGCCATGCTGCCGGTGATGGACAGCCTGGAGGCGGCCATCGCCACGCCCAGCGCCAGCGTCGACACGGTGCTGGAAGGCGTGCACGCCACGCGACGCCAGCTGTCCAGCGCGCTGGAGCGCAACAAGGTCGTGGAGATCAACCCCGGCCAAGGCGCCAAGTTCGACCCGCACCAGCACCAGGCTATCTCCGTAGTGCCGGCACCGACCCAGGACGCCAACACGGTCGTCGCGGTGCTGCAGAAGGGCTTCCTGATCGCCGACCGCGTGCTGCGGCCGGCCTTGGTGACCGTGTCGGCGCCTCGCTAAGGACCTGGGGACAGACCTTGGCGCGAAGCGACATGCTCTGTCCCCACTAATTCACAGCCTGCCGCCCTTGAAGGACGGCGAGTTATCCACAAATCGAATACATCCAACAAATCTTCAGGAGTTCCAAATGGGAAAGATCATCGGCATTGACCTGGGCACCACGAATTCGTGCGTGGCCGTCATGGAAGGCAACACCACGCGCGTCATCGAGAACGCCGAAGGCGCCCGCACCACGCCGTCCATCATTGCCTACCAGGAAGACGGCGAGATCCTCGTCGGCGCCTCCGCCAAGCGTCAGTCGGTCACCAACCCGAAGAACACGCTGTATGCCGTCAAGCGCCTGATCGGCCGCAAGTTCGCCGAGAAGGAAGTGCAGAAGGACATCGACCTGATGCCCTACACCATCGCCGCCGCCGACAACGGCGACGCCTGGGTGGAAGTGCGCGGCAAGAAGTTCGCGCCTCCCCAGGTCTCGGCCGAAGTGCTGCGCAAGATGAAGAAGACGGCCGAGGACTACCTCGGCGAGGAAGTGACCGAAGCCGTCATCACGGTGCCGGCCTACTTCAATGACGCCCAGCGCCAAGCCACCAAGGACGCCGGCCGCATCGCCGGCCTGGACGTCAAGCGCATCATCAACGAGCCCACCGCCGCGGCCCTGGCCTTCGGCCTGGACAAGYACGGCAAGGGCGACCGCAAGATCGCCGTTTATGACCTCGGCGGCGGCACGTTTGACGTCTCGATCATCGAGATCGCCGACGTCGATGGCGAAATGCAGTTCGAAGTGCTGTCGACCAACGGCGACACCTTCCTGGGCGGCGAAGACTTCGACCAGCGCATCATTGACTACATCGTCACCGAGTTCAAGAAGGAACAAGGCGTCGACCTGACCAAGGACGTGCTGGCCCTGCAGCGCCTGAAGGAAGCCGCCGAGAAGGCCAAGATCGAGCTGTCCAACTCGTCGCAGACCGACGTCAACCTGCCCTACATCACGGCAGATGCGACCGGTCCGAAGCACCTGAACGTCAAGCTGACCCGCGCCAAGCTGGAGTCGCTGGTGGACGAGCTGATCGAACGYACGATTGCGCCTTGCCGCACCGCGGTGAAGGACGCTGGCGTTGCGCTGACCGACATCGACGACGTCATCCTCGTCGGCGGCATGACCCGCATGCCCAAGGTGCAGGACAAGGTCAAGGAGTTCTTCGGCAAGGAACCGCGCCGTGACGTGAACCCCGACGAGGCCGTGGCCGTCGGTGCCGCCATCCAGGGCCAGGTCCTGGGCGGCGAGCGCAAGGACGTGCTGCTGCTGGACGTCACCCCGCTTAGCCTGGGCATCGAGACCCTGGGCGGCGTGATGACGAAGATGATCAAGAAGAACACGACCATCCCGACCAAGTTCGCGCAGACCTTCTCCACCGCCGACGACAACCAGCCAGCCGTGACCATCAAGGTCTACCAGGGCGAGCGTGAACTGGCGCAAGGCAACAAGAGCCTGGGCGAGTTCAACCTGGAAGGCATCCCGCCGTCGCCGCGCGGCACGCCGCAGATCGAGGTCAGCTTCGACATCGACGCCAACGGCATCCTGCACGTCGGCGCCAAGGACAAGGGCACCGGCAAGGAAAACAAGATC
>NZ_JBFULE010000244.1:0-6892 GCF_056400485.1 Roseateles sp. P5_B10 | reverse complement strand
ACCCTCGGCACCAGCGGCTGCGCGGTCACCAGCGGCCAGAGCACCGTGGGCCAGTATGTCGACGATGCCACCGTCGCGACCCGCGTGAAGGCGCGCTTCGCCGAAGACAGCCAGGTCAGCGCCATGCGCATCCAGGTCGAGGCACTCAAGGGCACCGTGCAGCTCGCCGGCTTCGCCACTTCGCAGGCCGAGAAGGACCGCGCCGGCCAGCTCGCCCGCAGCACGCCCGACGTGAAGGAAGTGCGCAACAACATCATCGTGCGCCCGCCGGAGAAGTGAGCGCCATGCAGACCCCAGCCACGGCGGCCGCCAGGGTGACTCCACACTAGGTCGGGGACCCCATGACGGCGCCCGATCCGCGACTCGAGCCGTCCCAACCGCCGCGCAGCGCCTGGGCTCTGCGCGGCATTTTTTTTGTCGCCCTGGTTTTCGCCGTGCGCGAGGCCCGGCCGCTGCTGGCGCCGGTGCTGATCGCCGTCATGCTGACCTTCGCGCTGGCGCCTGCCGTGCGCTGGCTCCACGGCCGCGGCGTGCCGCCCTCCATCGGCGCACTGCTGCTGGTGCTGGCACTGCTGCTGTCCACCGTGTCCGTGGCCAGCAGCCTGGCGCGCCCGGCCGCCAGTTGGTGGCAGGCCGCGCCCACCACCGTCGCCCAGCTGCTGGAGCAGTTGGAGAAGCTGCGGGCCGCCATTCCGGGCTTGAGCCCGCCGCAGCCCGCCACGCGGCTCGGCCGGGTGGCGGCGACACCGGCATCGGACCCTTTGAAGGAAAGGCTGGCCACCGAAGGCGTGGCCCTGACCGGCCTGGTGCTGACACGGGGCCTGTCCTTCCTGCTGGCAGCCGCGGCCACGGTCATCCTGACCTATTTCCTGCTCGCTTCCGAGCAATGGCTGCTGTCGCGCAGCATCGAGGCCTTGCCGCGCCGGCGCACCCGCGCGCTGCTGCTGGGCGGCGTGCGCGCAGCCCAGCGCGACATCAGCCACTACCTCGCCGCCGTCGGCATCATCAACGCGGTCGTGGGCGTCATCCTGGCCCTGGTGCTGTGGCTGCTGGGCCTGCCCAACCCGACGCTGTGGGGCTGCATCGCCGCGCTGCTGTGCTTCATTCCCTACCTCGGTCCGATGGCACTGATGGTGCTGCTGCTGCTCGCCGGCATCGCGACCTTCGAGACGGGGCCGGAGATCTTCGGCCCCACGCTGTCCTTCATGGCCATCCATGCGGTGGAAAGCAACATCGTCAGCCCGGTCATCGTCGGGCGCCGGCTGTCGCTGAGTACTGTGTCGGTCTTCCTGTCGGTGCTGTTCTGGGGTTGGCTGTGGGGCATCGTCGGCGCCCTCATCGCCGTGCCGCTGCTGATCGGGCTGCGCAGCGTGTGCCAGCGCCGGCGGGGCCTGGCGCTGCTGCGGCGCTTCCTGGAGGGCGACCGGCACGCACCGTCGCCGTCGCTGGGCTCGCTGCTGCGCGGGCCGCCATCGAAATCCCGCTCACGCAAGCACTACACCTAGGGGCGGTGGCTCAGCCGCACGCAGTCGGGCACGCCAATTGCCAAGGCGGCCTGATACTTCTTCGTGGCCGGGGCGGGCCACAGCGCTATGGTTGCGTCCGTGCAATCCGCTCACGCCTGCCGCACCTGGACCCGCCATGCCGGTCACCATTCGTTCCCGCTTGCTGTTGCTCGTGCTGTCGGTGCTGCTGCCCGGCATGCTGGGCGTCGCCTGGCTCATTGCCAGCATCTACGAGACCGAACGCGACGCGCATGAGCGCACGCTGCGCGACACGACCCGCGCGCTGTCCCTGCTGGTCGACGGCGAGCTGTCGCGCCGCGCGGCCATCGCCCAGGTGCTGGCGCAGTCACCCGCGCTGGACGGCCCCGGGCCGCTGCGCGAGGAGAGCCGCCTGGCCTTCGAGCGCCTGGCCCGGCGCGCCATGCAGGGGCTGAGCGGCTGGGTTGAGCTGAGGGCACCGGGCAAGCTGCTGCTGAGCACCCGGCCGGGCGACGGCGCCAGCGCCGAATCCAGCGCGCCTGAGGCGCTGAGTGCCACCCCCGTCATGCTGCCGCTGCAACCCGTTGCGCCCACTCCCACGGGCGTGCCCCCGGAGCCGCATGCCGCCTGGGTGGAGCCGGTGACCCGCGACGGCCGCCTGGTCTACAACCTGGTCGTCACGGTGCGGCCCTCGGAGCTGCAGCGCGTCCTGCAGGCGCAGTCGCCGCATCCGGGCTGGATAGGCGCTGTCATGGACAGCAGCGGCCGCCTCGTGGCCCGGCTGCCCGGCGGCGCGGCCTATGTCGGCCGCGAGGGCCGCGCCGACCTGCGTCAGCGCATGGCGGCGGCGCGCGAAGGCGGCTTCGAATCGATCTCGCTGGACGGCCGCGCCACGGCCGGCTACTTCAGCACCTCGGCGCTCGGCTGGAGTTATGTCAGCGCCATGCCGCGCGAGGAATTCGCCGGCCGCGTGCCCCAGGCCGTGCAACGCGTGGCGGTGGGCGCGCTGGCACTGCTGGCCCTGGCCATGGCCGGCGCCATCTGGGTGTCCCGCCGCATCGAGCGGCCGATAGGCGCTCTCAAGCGCCTCGCCCAGGACCTGCAGGCCGGCCGGCCGGTGCAGGCCGCCCCGACCGGCATGGCCGAGTGCGACGAGGTGGCCGAGGCCCTGGCCAGCGCGGCGCGCGACATGGGGACCAGCCGCGCCGAGCTGGAACTCAGCGTGGCCCAGGCCGTGGAGCGCACGCGCCATGTCGAGCAGCGGGGCGCCCAGAGCCAGCGCGTCGTCGCCCTGGGCCGGCTCACCGGCGGCGTGGCGCACGAGTTCAACAACCTGCTGGGCGTCATCAGCAACAGCATGCACCTGATGCAGCGCCACCCCAGCGCCGCCGAGCTGCAGGGTCCGCTGCGCGCCACGCAGCGCTCGGTCGACAAGGGCAGCGCGCTGACCCAGCATCTGCTGCGCTTTTCGGGCCGCCGGCCGGTGCGGGTGCAGACCCTGTCGCTGGCCCGCTACCTGCCCGAGGTGCMGGAGCTGATGCGCAGCGTGCTCGGGCGGCGCATCGAGATCCAGGTGCAGGTGGCGGCCAACGTCTGGCCGGTGCGGGTGGACGCCAACGAGCTGGATCTCGCTCTCGTCAACCTGGCGTTGAATGCCCACGACGCGATGCCGACGGGCGGCGAGCTGCGGCTGCGGGCCAGCAATGCCGAGGCGCACGACAAGGAAGGCCTGCCGCCGGGGGACTATGTGCTGCTGACCGTGGGGGACGACGGCATGGGGCTGGAGCCGTCCCTGGTCGAGCATGCCTTCGAGCCCTTCTTCACGACCAAGGGCGTAGGCCAGGGCAGCGGCCTGGGCCTGAGCCAGGTCCATGGTTTCGCGACCCAGGCCGGCGGCACAGCGCGCCTGGCCAGCACGCCGGGCGTGGGCACCACGGTGTCGCTGCTGCTGCCGGTGGCGAGCAACGCCCAGGACAACCAGATGCCGGCCTTTGCCGACACGGCCCCGCAAAGCATTGCCGGCGCCACGGTGCTGCTGGTCGAGGATGACGAGGCCCTGGGCGACGTGACGGCGGCACTGCTGATGGCCCATGGTGCCCGCGTGTTGCGCGCCGCCGAGGTGGGCGCCGCCCTGCGCCTGCTGGACGACGGGGCCGGGGCGGATGTGGTGCTGAGCGACGTCGTCATGCCCGGCGCCATGGACGGGGTCGCGCTGGCGCGCCGGCTGCGCGAGCACCGCCCGCGCCTGCCGGTGGTGCTGATCACCGGCTTCAACAACTCGGCCATTGGCGAAGGCGAGTTCATCACCCTGCACAAGCCCTGCGCGCCGGCCGAGCTGCTGGCCGCGCTGCAGGCGGCCCTCGCGGCGGCACGCATCGCCCACCCGCCGCCCACGGCCGGCCACACGCCGTAACGACAACTCAGCCACCGCGGCAGGCGCGGGCATGCCAAATGCCGATGCCAGGGCTGGACGCACGGTATGCCTGCGGACGGCCGGCGCGTCTTCATCGAACCCTGAAAGGATCTGCCATGAGCAACGACGACATCATCGACACACTGAACGACCTGATCGAAACCTGCAAGGACGGTGAATACGGTTTCCACGCCTCCGCGGAATACCTGAAGGACCCGGCAATCAAGCAGTCCTTTGAGCGCCGCGCCGAGGAGTGCCGCCAGGCTGCCACCGAACTGCAGTCGCAGGTCGTGCGCCTGGGCGGCAAGGCCGAGGACAGCGGCACCGCCGCCGGTGCAATGCACCGCGGCTGGGTGGCCGTGAAGGGCACGCTGGCCGGCTACACCGACAAGGCCATCCTCGAGGAGACCGAGCGCGGTGAGGACAGCGCGATGAGCGCCTATCGCAAGGCGCTGGAAGAGGCCCTGCCGCCCGATGTGCGCATGCTCGTGGAGCGCCAGTACGAAGGCGTGAAGCGCAACCACCTGCAGGTGCGCACGCTGCGCGACCAGGCTCGCGCCGCCGTCTGAGCGTGAAGCCGCCCTAGCTTCGGCCGGGGCGGTGCGAGGATTCGGCATCGGCATCGCCGGGCCGCTCCTCGCTGTCGGTTTGCGCCGGCGCGGCCTTGGTGGCGCGCTGGCGAGGCTTGGCAGGGGTGTTGACCAGGTTGGCCTCACCCTCCTGCTCCTCCTCTTCATCTTCATCGTCCTCGTCGTCTTCGCTTTGCGGCGCTTCGTCGATGGCCGTGAGCAACGCTTCGGTGTCATCGGCTTCGCCCGGCGTGAAGACGCGGTCCACGCCGATGTCGGCGCCGTCGCGCACCCCCGTCTCGCCTTCGCTGGACGGCAGCGATTCGCCCAGCGGCAAGGGCGCCGCCTGGTCGTCGCGCAGGGCCACGTCGACGGGCAGGCCGGGGTCGGTGCCGTCGTCTTCACCGTCCATGCCCGCCACGTCGCTGCCGCTGTCCGAGCTGTCGCTGGGCCCCAGGCTCGCCTTGTCGCGCCCGGCGGGCTCGGCCGCGGCGGAATCGATACCTAGCAGGCTGCTGCGTGCCATGAAAACCTCCGGCTGTGAAACGCGGGACGGCCCCGCACCCATCGCAGGCAAGGCGTGTGCCGCCGTGCCCGCGGATCAGCCAGCGTCGTAAAAGCGCAGCCTTTCCACCGCGAAGCCGCGATCCCGCGCGAGCTGCACCAGCGTTTGGCGGCGCTGCGCGACCAGCGTCGGTCGGCGTGACAGCAGCCACAGCGCGTCCCGCCCGGTGCTGCCAATCAGCGCCTCGTCATAAGTCGGATCGACATGCAGCACGCCATGCTCGAGCCAGGCCAGCGGCAGCCAGCGCAGCGCCTCGGGCCAGTGGCTGATCCTGAGCCGGGCGCCGTGGCCGCCCGGCACCGGCTCCACCAAGGCCTCGCTGCCGTGGGTGCCATTGCCGTCGACCCGGCGTTCCAGCAGATCCAGCCGCCCGTCGTCGCGCGGCAGCAGGCCGAACTCCGGCGGCTGCAACGCCGGCGCACCGTGCGCCTTCAATTCACCGACCACGAACCAGCGGCCGCTGAGCTGCGCCAGGTCGACCTCGCCAACGGTGGCCAGTGGCTCGGCCCGATGCGTGCCGAGYAAGGTCTCGACCAGGGGCAGCCCCAGCGTCACGAAGCTGCTCGCCGCAGCGGGGCTGACGCGGCCGCGCCAGCGCTCGGGCAGCAGTGGCCAGGCCAGGCCAAGCAGGCGCAGCCAGGGAACGTTCCGCAGCGCGCCGGTGGGGCGCGGCGTTGCAGGCTCGGCGTGAGGGCGCCGGCGCAGCGCCAGCAGCGCCGCAACGGCGAGCAGTGCGCCACCCACCGGCAGCAGCAGCTTCCTGGGTTGCAAGCGGTGGCGCAGCTGGCCYGTGAGACCTTCGACACCCGCGTGCAGCCTGGCCTCGCGCGCCATCAGCCGGTGCTCGACATCCAGGATGCGGGCATCGATATCGGGTTCAGGCAGCGGCGGGTTCATCGCTGGCCTCATTGGGTTGCGGGTCGGGAGCCAGCATCAGGTGGCGCCGCGTTGCGGGCAGGCGCAACCTGGGCAGCAGGCTGCGCACGCGTTGCAGCGCCAGCACGATGGCCAGCCCGTTGACGGCGATGGCCAGCAGCAGGGCCACCTCCAGCGGCAGCCCGGCCGCGACCAGCAGGCGGATGACGCCGGCCCACAACACCAGCCAAGCCGTCACACCGAGGATGGCCACGGCCACCATCAGTGCAACGATCTGGGCCAGCGCCTGGACCGCGCGTTGCAGCTCCAGCGACAGCAGCTCGACCCGGTCGCTGACCAGGCCAGGCAACTCGCGCCACAGCGACTGCAGTTGCTCCAGCAGTGGGGCGGGCTGGTCTTGCGGTGAGTCGGTCAAGGCCGCCTCAGCGGGCGAGCCGGGCAACCAGCACGCCGACGGCCAGGGCCGTCGCGATGGCGGCCAGCGGATGCTCGCGCACGGTGCTGCGCAGGCTCTCGGCCCATTCATCGCCCAGGTCGCGCGCATCGCTGGCGCGCTGGCTCAGCGATTCGCTAGCGGCCTGCACGCCGTCCTGCAAACGCTGCACGGCGGGGGCGGCCGTCTCGGCCACGCGGTCGATGGCGCTGTGCGCACCTTGCACAACGCGGTTCAGCACGTCGTGACCGACGGCTGCGCCCTTGTCGACGGCGTCACCGGCCTTCGCGGCCGTGTCGTTGATGGCGGCTGCGGCAGGCGCGGGCGTGGCGGGCGAGACCGACGAGGTCGGGAAGGGCGTATTGGCAGTGGTGGTGGCCATGGTGATCCTTGGGGTTGGAAAGCGGGTGACGGTTCAGCGCAGGGTGCCGCGGCGGATCAGGTTGACGATCGCCAGCAGCACGACTGCGCCCAGCAGGGACACGACGAGAGCACCCAGGCTGAGAGCGTCTTGATTGATGCTCGGAATGCCGACCATGGGCGAGATCAGCC
>NZ_JBFULE010000243.1:0-6903 GCF_056400485.1 Roseateles sp. P5_B10 | reverse complement strand
CGCTGCAATGGGGCGAAAGCCTGTTCTTCGGCCAGAACGGCATTGCCAACGCGCAGGGGCCGGTCGACGTCGCCAAGATCGTGTCCGTGCCCGGCTGGCAGTTCAAGGAAGTGCTGCTGCCGGTCGAGCAGATCTCGGGTTCGCTGCAGATCGCCGAAGGCATCTCGCTGGGCGCCTACTACCAGCTCAAGTGGCGGCCGAGCAAGATCCCGGGCGTTGGCAGCTTCTTCTCCAATCAGGACTACGTCGGCACGGGCACCGTCAACTTCGGCCTGACGCCGCAGGGCGCGCCCATCCTGCTGAGCTACGACAAGAGCAAGGACCTGCGGCCACGCAACTCGGGGCAGGGCGGCGTGCAGCTCCGCCTCAGCCCGACGGGCGGCGACTACGAGTTCGGCCTCTACGCGGCGCAGTACCACGACAAGACGCCGGCCGTGCCGGTGTTCGACTTCGTCAACGGCAACGTGCACCTCGCCTACGGTGACGACATCAAGACGGTCGGCGCCAGTGTCACGTCGTCGGTGGGCCAGCTGAATTGGGCCGTTGAAGGCTCGGTGCGCTGGAACGCGCCGCTGAACAGCGACCCCGCCGTGCTGGGCCTGGGCCCCGTGCTGGCCTGCGGCGGCAGCGCCAACCCCTGCTTCGCCGTCGGCCGCACGGCCCACCTGCAGGCTTCGGGCATTTACGTGCTGCAACCCGGCGCGCTGTGGCAGGGCGGTGCCCTGGTGGCCGAGCTGGCCTACAACCACCGGCTCAGCATCACCAAGGACATCTTTGCGACGCCGACCGGCGCCAGCATGGGCATTGGCGGCCTGGACCCGAACACCACCAAGGGCGCCTTCGCCTTCCGCATGCTGTTCGAGCCGCAGTACTTCCAGGTGCTGCCGGGGCTGGACCTGTCCGTGCCCATCGGCCTGGGCTACAACTTTGGCGGGCGCTCCTCGTCCATCGCCAACTTCGCCGGCGGCGCGGCCAGCGCGGGCGACTACAGCATCGGCGTCAAGGGCAAGTACCAGAACGACTGGAACTTCGCGCTGACCTACAGCGACTTCTTCGGCACCGCCAAGACCTTCACCGAGACCCTCGTCGCCGGCAGCGGCTCGCCGCGCCAGCTCACGTTCGGCCAGTCGCTGCGCGACCGCGCCAACGTCAGCTTCACCGTCTCGCGCACTTTCTGAAGCCCCACGGAGCACTTCACATGAACCGCACTCATCTCAAGGCCACGCTGCTGGCCACCGCCCTGCTGCTGGCCGGCCCGGCCCTCGCCGCCGTGTCGGCCGACGAAGCCGCCAAGCTCAAGACCACGCTGACCCCGTTGGGCGCCGAGCGCGCCGCCAACAAGGACGGCACGATCCCCACGTGGGACGGCGGCCTGACCAAGGCGGCCGCTGGCTTCAAGCCCGGCGACGCACGGCCCGACCCCTTCGCCGCCGAGAAGCCGCTGTACAGCATCAGCGCCAAGAACATGGCGCAGTACGACGCCAAGCTGAGCGATGGCGTCAAGGCGCTGATGAAGAAGTACCCCGACTTCCGCATCGACGTCTACCCCAGCCATCGCACGGCCGCCGCGCCGCAATGGGTTTACGACAACACCTTCAAGAACGCCACGCGCGCCAAGCTCGTCGACAACGGCCAGGGCACCGAAGGCGCCTATGGCGGCACGCCGTTCCCCATTCCCAAGGACGGCTACGAGGTGTTCCAGAACCACCGCCTCGCCTGGGTCGGCACCTATGCGCAGGCGCCGGTGCGGGTCTGGGTCGTGACGGCCGACGGCAAGCGCGCGATGGCCTCCGGCGGTACGCAAAGCTTTCGCCGGCAGTTCTACGACCCTGAGGGCAGCCTGGAGAAGTTCGACGGCTATGCGGGCCTGGGCAAGTTCGTCGTCAGCGAGCCCGGCTCCAAGGCGGGCGAGGCCATCCTCGCTCACGACAACCTCAATGCCGGCAACCCGCGCGGCCTGTGGCAATACCTGGTGGGCCAGCGCCGCGTGCGCAAGGCGCCGTCGGTGGCCTACGACACGCCCGACTCGGTGACCTCGGGCATCGGCCTGTTCGACGAAGCCTTCATGCTCTTCGGCCCCAGCGACAAGCACAACCTCAAGCTGGTCGGCAAGCGCGAGCTCTTCATCCCCTACAACAACAACCGCGCGGCGTCTGCCAAGGTGGCGGACCTGGTCACCCCCAACACGCTGAACCCCGGCGTCGTGCGCTGGGAGCTGCACCGCGTGTGGGAAGTCGAGGCCACGCTGGCCGAGGGCAAGCGCCACGTCGTGCCCAAGCGCAAGTACTACATCGACGAGGACAGCTGGCAGATCATGCTGTTCGACGGCTGGGACGCCAAGGGCGAGCTCTGGCGCACCAACTACACGCTGACCCTGCTGGCGCCGGACATCCCGGCCGTCATCGGCAGCATGTTCTGGGGCGGCTATGACCTGCAGACCGGCGCCTACTACCTCAACATGGCCAGCAACGAGCTGGCCAGCCAGTACAAGATCGTCGCACCGCTGCCGCGCAGCTTCTTCAGCCCTGAAGAGCTCGCCAACGAAGGAGCACGCTGATGAAAAGGCTGGCGCTTCTCGCGCTGGCCTGTGCCGTGTCGGCCCAGGCCGCCGCGCCAGCGCCGGCCGCGTTGGCCGAGCCGGCGCTGATCAGCCCCAAGGCACTGGGCGCGGCCACGCTGGCCGTGGCCCGCGCCGGTGAGCGGCTCGTCGCAGCGGGCGAACGCGGCACGGTGCTGTGGTCCGACGACGGCGGCAAGGCCTGGCAGCAGGCCACCGTGCCGGTGCGCGCGGGCCTCACGGCCTTGCGCTTCGTCGACGCACAGAACGGCTGGGCCGCCGGCCATCTGGGCGTCATCCTCAAGACCGGCGACGGCGGCAAGACCTGGCTCAAGCAGCTGGACGGCCTGCAAGCCGCTGCAAGCCTGCTCGCCGCCGCCACCGACGATGCTGGCCGCCGCGCCGCCCAGCGCTTCGTGGAGGAGGGCGCCGACAAGCCCTGGTTCGACCTTGAGGCCATCGACGCGCGCCAGGCCATCGCCGTCGGCGCTTACGGCCTGGCCATGGTCACGCGCGACGGCGGCGCCAGCTGGCAGCCGCTGCCCACGCGCGCCGCCAACCCGCGCGGCCTGCATCTCTACGGCGTTCGCATCGTCGACGGGCAATGGTTCATTGCCGGCGAACAAGGCCTGCTGCTGCGCTCCAGCGACGGTGGCGCCACGTTCACGGCCCTGGCCTCGCCCTACAAGGGCAGCTTCTTCGGCCTGCTGGCCTCGCACTCGGGCGCGCTGCTGGCTTATGGCCTGCGCGGCAGCGTCTACCGCTCCGGTGATGCGGGCGCCAACTGGGACAAGGTCGAGCTCGGCACGCCGCTGAGCCTGCAGGCCGGCATCGAACGGCGCGGCGGGCTGACGCTGCTGACCCAGACCGGCGAGCTCTTCACCAGCACCGACGACGGCCGCAGCTTCACGCGCCAGCCGCCGCCCGCCGGACCCTTGCCCGCCGCCGGCCTGGCCGCCGCACCCGACGGCGCCTGGGTCATCGCCAGCCTGCGCGGCACCCGCCGCGCGTCACCCACTCCCTGACCTCGACGATGCACGCCGCCACCGACACGCTGGGCACCCAACCCGTGGTGACCCAGCTCGACGACTTCGACACCCGCTCCGRCTCCTGGGCCGAGCGGCTGCTCTTCAACCACCGGCCCTGGGTGATGCTGCTGTGCCTGCTGGCCACGCTGTGGCTGGGCCAGCAGGCCTTCAAGCTGACGCTCAACGCCAGCTTCGAGAAGACCATCCCGACGTCGCACCCCTACATCGCCAACTACCTGGCGCACAAGGCCGACCTGGGCGGCCAGGGCAACGCGCTGCGCATCGTCGTCGAAGCCAGGAAGGGCACGATCTACGACAAACACTACCTCGACACACTGCAAAAGATCAGCGACGAGATCTACCTGATGCCGGGCGTGGACCGGCCCTTCATGAAGTCGCTGTGGACGGCCAACACCCGCTGGGTCGCCGTGACCGAGGACGGGCTGGACGGCAACACCGTCATGGGCGACAGCTACGACGGCTCGCCCACAGCGCTGGCCGAGGTGCGCGCCAACGTCGAACGCTCCGGTGAGATCGGCCAGATCGTCGCCGGTGACGCCAAGTCCAGCATCGTTTTTGTGCCGCTGCTGGACGTGAATCCCAAGACCGGTCAGGCGCTGGACTACGGCGAACTGGGCCGCCAGGTCGAGGCGCTGCGCAGCAAGTACGACAGCGACGCCATCGCGCTGCACGTCACCGGCTTCGCCAAGGTCATGGGTGACCTGATCGAGGGCTTGCAGCAGGTGTTGGTGTTCTTCGCCGTGGCCCTGGTCATCTGCGCCGGCGTGCTGTGGGCCTACACCCGCTGCGGGCGCAGCACCGCGCTCGTCGTCGCCTGCTCGCTCGTCGCCGTGGTCTGGCAGTTCGGCCTGCTGGCCTTGCTCGGCTACGCGCTGGACCCGTATTCGGTGCTGGTGCCCTTCCTGGTCTTCGCCATCGGCATGAGCCATGGCGCGCAGAAGATGAACGGCATCATGCAGGACGTTGGCCGCGGCACCCACCGCGTGGTGGCCGCGCGCTACACCTTCCGGCGCCTCTTCGTCGCCGGGCTGACGGCGCTGCTGTGCGACGCCGTCGGCTTCGCGGTGCTGGCCCTGATCAAGATCCAGGCCATCCAGGACCTGGCGCTCGTCGCCAGCATCGGCGTGGCGGTGCTGATCTTCACCAACCTCGTGCTGCTGCCCATCCTGCTGTCCTATGTGGGCGTGGGCGCGGCGGCAGCCAAGCGCAGCCTGCGTGACGACCCCGAGTTCAACCCCAAGGCCGGCAGCTCCTGGATGTGGCGCCAGCTCGACCGCTTCACGCAGCGCGGCCCGGCGCTGGTGGCCCTCGGCGCGTCGGCAGCACTGGCCGTGGCGGGCTATGCCGTCAGCACGCGGCTGCACGTTGGCGACCTGGACCCCGGCGCCCCCGAGCTGCGCGCCGATTCCCGCTACAACCGCGACAACGACTACGTCACCCAGCACTACGCCGCGTCCAGCGACATCCTCGTCGTCATGGTCTCCACGCCTGAGGACCAGTGCACCCGCTACGGCACCTTGGCCAAGGTCGACCAGTTGGCCTGGCAGCTGGAGCAGCTCCCCGGCGTCGAGTCCACCAACTCCATGGCCGCGCTGTCCAAGCTTGCGATGGTGGGCTACAACGAGGGTCAGCTGAAGTGGTACGAGCTGATCCCCAACGACAGCGCCCTGGGCGGCGTGCAGACCCGTGCGCCGCGTGAGCTGTTCAACCAGGGCTGCTCCTTCCTGTCGCTCTACGTCTACCTGAAGGACCACAAGGCAGAGACGCTGAGCACCGTGGTCGCCGCCGTCGAGGACTTCATGGCGAAGAACTCTACGAAGGACGAGCGCTTCATGCTCGCCGCCGGTTCGGCCGGCATCGCGGCTGCGACCAACATCGTCGTCAAGCAGGCCATGAACCAGATGCTGTGGTGGGTCTATGGCGCCGTCGTCGTGCTTTGCTGGGTGACCTTCCGCTCCTGGCGGGCCGTCGTCGTGGCCGTGCTGCCGCTGGTGCTGACCTCCATCCTGTGCGAGGCACTGATGGTGGGCCTGGGCATGGGCGTCAAGGTCGCCACGCTGCCGGTCATCGCGCTGGGCGTGGGCATCGGCGTGGACTACGCGCTCTACGTGCTCAGCGTCATGCTGGCCAAGCTGCGCGCGGGCGAGAGCCTGTCGACGGCCTATCTGCACGCATTGCAGTTCACGGGCCGCGTGGTGATGCTGACCGGCGTCACGCTGGCGCTCGCCGTGGGCACCTGGGCGCTGTCGCCGATCAAGTTCCAGGCCGACATGGGCATCCTGCTGGCCTTCATGTTCGTGTGGAACATGGTGGGGGCGCTGGTGCTGGTGCCGGCGCTCGCGCACTGGCTGCTCAAGCCCGCCAGGATCGCTTGAGATGGCACGGCGGTGGATCCAGCGTTGGGTGGTGCTGCTGGCACCCCTCCTGCTGGAATTTTGTTTGTCGGTTGCATCGGCGGCCGAGCAGGCGCCGCTGGTGCTGGGCCAGTCGCTGCCGCTGACCGGCGCCGCCTTCCCCATCAGCAATCGCGTGCAGGCCGGTGCCAAGGCGCTGGTGGATCGCGTCAATGCCGGCGGCGGCATCGGCGGACGCTTGCTGGAGTTGGTGACCCTGGACGATGGCGGCGACCCCCAGCGCCGCGCGGCCAACCTGCGCAAGCTTGCCCGCGAGCACCATGCGCTGGCCTTCGTCAACTGCCTGGGCGAGCGCGCCTGCCTGCAGACCGCCGCGCTGGCGCGTGAGTTGAACGTGCCGCTAGTCGGCCCCTTCTCCGGCGCCGCGGCGCTGCAGCAGCCCATGGTGTTCAGCCTGCGGCCCGAGGACAGGCGCGAGGCCGAGGCCCTGGCCGCGCAACTGCGGGCCATCGGCATCGAGCAGGCCGTGCTGCTGGGCGACGGCGACGAGCCGGCCCGCGAGCGCGCGCTGGCTGCGGCGCTGCAGGCCGCGGGCATCCGCTTCCACCCGCTGGCGATGCAGGCAGATTCCGCCGCCACGCTGCGCGAGCTGGCCGCCGTTGCGCCGCAGGCCCTGGTGCTCAATCTCGGTCCCGAGTCGCTGGACCTGCTGACCCGCCACGAGGCCGCCTGGCGCGCCGCGGTGCCGCTCACCGTGGCGGCACTGTCGTCGCCGGGGCTCACGCAGCTGACGCGGCTGCTGCGCGACCGGCTTATCGGCTTCACCAGCGTCGTGCCCAACCCCGAGATCTCGCAGCTGCCGCTGGTGCGCGAGTTCGAGCGCGACGCGGAAAGCCACGTCGGCCCCGAGGCCATCAGCCTGGAGGGCCTGGCGGCCTACCTG
>NZ_JBFULE010000242.1:0-6927 GCF_056400485.1 Roseateles sp. P5_B10 | reverse complement strand
TCATCGAACTGGCCCGCAAGTACCAACTCGTCATCTTTGCCGACGAGATCTACGACAAGACGCTGTACGACGGCAACACCCATACCGCCATGGCGTCGCTGGCCRATGACGTGCTGTTCATCACCTTCAACGGCCTGTCCAAGAACTACCGTGCCTGCGGCTACCGTGCCGGCTGGATGATCGTCAGCGGCGAGAAGCGCCATGCCCGCGACTACATCGAGGGCCTGAACATGCTGGCGTCCCTCCGCCTGTGCTCCAACACGCCGGGTCAATTGGCGATCCAGACGGCCCTGGGCGGCTACCAAAGCATCAAGGACTTGGTCGCGCCGACCGGGCGCCTGTGCCACCAGCGCGACCTGGCCTATGAGCTGCTGACGCAGATCCCGGGCGTCAGCGTCGTCAAGCCCAAAGCGGCCCTCTACATGTTCCCGAGGCTGGACCCCAAGGTCTACCCAATAGCCGATGACCAGCAGTTCGCCTACGAGCTGCTCGCCGAGGAGAAGGTGCTGATCGTCCAGGGCACCGGTTTCAATTGGCCCGAGCATGACCACTTCCGCCTCGTCTTTTTGCCCAATGTGGATGATCTGCGTGAGGCCATTGGCCGCATCGACCGTTTCCTGGCCGGCTACCGCCGCCGCCACACTTCCTGATTTCCTGTCCTGAGAGCCCTGCGATGAAAGCGATTCAAGTTGGCCTGATCGGCCTCGGCACCGTCGGTGCCGGCACCTTCCACGTCTTGCAGCGCAACCAGGCCGAGATTCGCGGCCGCGCCGGCCGGGGCATCGAGATCGCGATGGTGTCCGCCCGCAACGCCGAGCGCGCCAAGGCCTACCAGGCCATCGTGGGTGACGGCGTGCCCTGCGTCGGTGACGCGCAGCAGCTCGTCAACAACCCGGATATCGACATCGTCGTCGAGCTGATCGGCGGCATCGAGCCGGCCCGCAGCCTCGTGCTGCAGGCGATTGCCAACGGCAAGCATGTCGTCACCGCCAACAAGGCCCTGCTGGCCCTGCACGGCACTGAGATCTTCGAAGCGGCGCGCGAGAAGGGCGTCGTCGTCGCCTTCGAGGCGGCCGTGGCCGGCGGCATCCCCATCATCAAGGCGCTGCGCGAAGGCCTGACGGCCAACCGCATCGAGTGGATCGCCGGCATCATCAACGGCACCACCAACTTCATCCTGTCGGAGATGCGCGGCAAGGGCCTGGACTTCGCCACCGTGCTGAAGGAAGCGCAACGCCTGGGCTATGCCGAGAGCGACCCGACCTTCGACATCGAAGGCGTGGACGCGGCCCACAAGCTGACCCTGATGAGCGCCATCGCCTTCGGCGTGCCGGTGCAGTTCGACAAGGCCCACGTCGAGGGCATCAGCAGCCTGCAGGCCACCGACATCAAGTACGCCGAGCAGCTCGGCTACCGCATCAAGCTGCTGGGCATCACGCGCCGTCGTGACAATGGCATCGAGCTGCGCGTCCACCCGACGCTGATCCCATCCAGCCGCCTGATCGCCAACGTCGAAGGCGCGATGAATGCCGTCGTCGTGCAGGCCGATGCCGTCGGTACGACGCTCTACTACGGCAAGGGTGCCGGCGCCGAGCCGACCGCGTCGGCCGTCGTCGCCGACCTGGTGGACGTGACCCGCCTGCACACGGCCGACCCCGACCACCGTGTGCCGCACCTGGCCTTCCAGCCCGACGCGATGAGCGACACACCCATCCTCGAGATGGCCGACGTGCACACGGCCTTCTACCTGCGCCTGGTCGTGGCCGACCAGCCGGGCGTGCTGTCGCGCATCACCACCATCCTGGCCGAGCACGACATCTCCATCGACGCCGTGCTGCAGCGCGAGTCGGGCGAAGGCGAGCGCCAGACCGACCTCATCATCCTGACGCACGACACGGTGGAAGGCCGCATGAACGAGGCCCTGGCCAAGATGCAGGGCCTGCCCACCGTGCTCGCCCCCATCGTCCGCATCCGCAAGGAAGAGCTCGCCTGAGCCTGAACTGACATGAAGTACATCTCCACCCGCGGCGACCAGACCGAGCGCGGCTTCTCCGACATCCTGCTCGAAGGCCTCGCTCCCGACGGCGGCCTTTACCTGCCCAAGGCCTACCCGAAAGTCGACGCCGCCACGCTCACTCGCTGGCGCGGCCTGGCCTATGCCGACCTGGCCTTCGAGATCCTGTCGCTCTATATCGACGACATCCCCGCCGACGACCTGCGCGCCATCACGCGCAAGGTCTACACAGCCGAAGTGTTCGGCACCGAGCAGATCACGCCGCTCACCTGGCTGGGCGACCACATCGCGCTGCAAGGCCTGTCCAACGGCCCGACGCTGGCCTTCAAGGACATGGCCATGCAATTGCTGGGCGCGCTGTTCGAGTACGAACTCGGCCGTCGCGGCGAGACGCTGAACATCCTGGGCGCAACGTCCGGCGACACCGGCAGCGCCGCCGAGTACGCCATGCGCGGCAAAAAGGGCGTCAATGTCTTCATGCTCAGCCCCAACGGCCGCATGAGCCCCTTCCAGCAGGCGCAGATGTTCAGCCTGCAAGACGAGAACATCCACAACATCGCCATCGATGGCGTATTCGACGACTGCCAGGACATCGTCAAGGCCGTGTCCAACGACCTCGCCTTCAAGCGCGAGCACCGCATTGGCACGGTCAACTCCATTAACTGGGCGCGCCTGCTGGCCCAGGTCGTCTACTACTTCGCCGGCTATTTCCAGGCGACGAAGAGCAACGCCGAGAAGATCAGCTTCACGGTGCCGAGCGGCAACTTCGGCAACGTCTGTGCCGGCCACGTGGCGCGCATGATGGGCCTGCCCGTCAAGCAGCTGGTTGTCGCGACCAACGAGAACGATGTGCTGGACGAATTCTTCCGCACCGGCGCCTACCGCCCGCGCAGCACGGCCGACACGCACGAGACGTCCAGCCCGTCGATGGACATCTCCAAGGCGAGCAATTTCGAGCGCTTCGTCTTCGACCTGCTCGGCCGCGACGGTGGTCGCGTGAAGCAGCACTTCGGCGCCAGCCAGTTCGAGCTGGGCGGCGGCGAGCATGCCGACATCGCCGGCTTCGGCTTCGTGTCCGGCCGCAGCACGCATGCCGACCGTGTGGCAACCATCCGCCGCTGCCATGCCGAGCACGGCGTCATCATCGACCCGCACACCGCCGACGGCCTCAAGGTGGCGCTGGAGAAGCGCGATCCCAACGTCACGATGCTGGTGCTGGAGACGGCCCTGCCGGCCAAGTTCGCGGCAACCATCCACGAGGCCCTGGCCATCGAGCCGCCGCGGCCCGCCGGGCTGGAAGGCATCGAAGAACTCCCCAAGCGCGTGAAGGTCATGCCGGCCGATGTAGGCCAGGTGAAGGCCTACATTCACGCCCATGTCTGAAGCCCCCAGGAAGCCGCTGATCCCGTTGGACGAGGCGCTGGCCGCGCTGCTGGCGCAGGTCCAGCCGCTGGCTGAACGCGAAACGCTGGCGACGAGCGCTGCCGTAGACCGCGTGCTGGCTGCGAACCTGATCTCGCCGGTGGACGTGCCACCGGCCGACAACTCGGCGATGGACGGCTATGCCCTGCGCGCCGCCGATGCGGGCCAGGCATTGCCTGTCACGCAGCGCATTCCCGCCGGCAGCGTGCCCGCACCGCTGCCACCCGGCGAGGCGGCGCGCATCTTCACGGGCGCCCATGTGCCACCGGGTGCGGACACCGTCGTCATGCAGGAGTTCACCGAGCTGGTGGGCGACAAGGTCAGCGTGACCCAGCCCGTCACCGCCGGCGCCAACGTGCGCCTGCGTGGCGAGGACGTGCGCGCCGGTTCGGTCGTGCTGCCTGCGGGCACGCGGCTGGACGCGGTCTCCGTCGGGCTGGCCGCGACCGCTGGCGCCGCCGAGCTGACCGTCACCCGCCGACCGCGTGTCGCACTGTTCTCCACCRGCGATGAACTCGTCATGCCCGGCGAGCCGCTGCCGCCCGGTGCCATCTACAACTCCAACCGCTTCACGCTGCGTGCCTTGCTCGAAAGCCTGGGCTGCGAGGTCATCGACCTTGGCATCGTGCCCGACCGCCTCGATGCGACCCGCGCCGCGCTGCGCGAAGCCGCATCCCGGGCCGACGTCATCCTGACCTCGGGGGGCGTGTCCGTCGGCGAGGAAGATCATCTGCGCCCCGCCGTGCAGGCTGAGGGCCAGCTAGACCTGTGGGCCATCGCCATCAAGCCCGGCAAGCCCTTCGCCTATGGCCGCGTGGGTGAGGCGCATTTCATCGGTCTGCCCGGCAACCCGGTTTCCAGCCTGGTGACCTTCCTGGTCCTCGTGCGACCCTTCCTGCTGAAGTTGCAAGGCGCTGCGCGCCTGACGCCGCGGGGCTATCGGCTGGCGGCCGGCTTTGACTGGCCCAAGCCCGACAAACGCCGCGAGTTTCTGCGGGTGCGTCTGGACGAAGAGGGCGGCCTGGCGATGTTCTCCAACCAGAGCAGCGGCGTCTTGACCTCGGCGTTCTGGGCCGACGGCCTGCTCGACAACCCCGCCGGCCAGGCCTTCAAGGCCGGCGACGCGGTGCGCTTCATTCCGTTCGCGGAGCTGCTGGCGTGAGCATCACGGTCCGACTGCGGTTCTTTGCGTCGCTGCGCGAGAAGCTGGGCGAGGGCGAAGCGATCACCTTGCCTGAGGGCAGCACCGTCGCCGTGGCGCGCGAGTCGCTGCAGGCACGTGGTGGCATCCATGCTGAGGCTCTGGCATGTGGTCGCGCAGTGCGCGCAGCGTTGAACCAGAAGATGTGCGCCGAATCCGCCGTACTGTCGGACGGCGACGAGCTGGCCTTCTTTCCTCCCGTCACTGGAGGCTGACGTGCAGGGCCTGCATCTGACGGCCGACCTGCACGGCGTCGACCCGGCGCTGGCGGTCATGCGCGACGCCGACGCGCTCGCCGCGCTGTGCCGCGACGCAGTGACCCGTTCAGGGCTCACCGGCGTCGCCGAACTCTTCCACCGCTTCGCACCCAAGGACGAGCAGAGCGGCGTCACCGGCGTCGTGTTGCTGGCTGAATCGCATCTGGCCGTGCACACCTGGCCCGAGCTGGGCGGTGTGACGCTGGACGTCTATGTCTGCAATTACGGCGCCGACAACAGCGCCAAGGCCGAGGCCCTGCTCGATGCCTTGCTGAAGGCGTTCGCGCCGCGCGAGACGGCAGTTCAAAGGCTGAGCCGCGCGGCCGCCTCAATGCCCGCGGTGTAGGCCTCCTCGAACACCGAGTACCCCGCCAGGTCGCTGTGTGCGAACACGACGCGGCCGCGCTGGGCGTTCAGCGCGGCCAGCTCGGCCGAGCCACGCAGGCCAGGTGCGGGGATGCTCATCGCATGGCCGAAGCGGCAGAGGTCGATGCGCTCGAGCTTGGCCGGCAGGTCCGGGTGGGTCTGGGCCAGCTCCTGGGTGACGATCCCGGCCCAGTGCTGCCAGGGCTGCTTCAGCAGCTCGCCACGCTGGCTTTCGGGCAGGGCGAGGTAGGCCGTCAGCACCGGCGGGCGCGGCGTCGGGTCGCGCGACTGGTGGCGGTCGTCGACATAGCCCAGGGCGGTGCTGCCGTAGCGCACGTTGTCCCAGGACGGCGGCGCGCCGGCGCGCTGCAGCAGCGGCTCGCGCAACGCGAGATTGGCCGTCAGCCAGGGGGCGTGGGCCTGCTTCAGCGAGCGCAGGGCGTCAGGCGGCGCGGCCAGCAGCCGGGCCGACACGAACAAGGGCGCGGCCATGACGACGGCGCGGGCGGTCCAGCGTTCGGGCGCGCCGGTCGCCTCGTTCCAGGCCAGCAGYTCGACGCCCTGGCGCTGCTCGGTCACGCGCAACACCGTGCGGCCCAGGTGGATGCGCTCGCGCAGCGGCGCGGCGATGTGGGCGCTGAGCCAGCCATTGCCTTCGGCCCATGTCAGCACCGGCTCGCGCTCGGCCGCCTCGTCACCGGGCGCATGGAAGCCATGGCGGCTGGCGAAATAGTGCAGACCGGCCCAGGCCGAGACGGTGCTGTCCCCGGCGCCGAAGTCGTCGCGGCAGCAGTAGTCGAGATACCAGCGAAGCCGGGTATCGTTCAGGCCGGCGGTGTCCAGCCAGGTGGCGAAGGTCTGGGCGTCGAGCGTGGCATGGCCGGCGGTCCAGCGGGCGCGGTGGCTGGGCATGGCAAAGCCGAGCTCGCGCTGGGCCTGGGTGACCAGGGCGGAGAAGCGCCGGTACTGCGCTAGCGACTGCGCGCCCTCCGGCGGCGGCAGCAGGCCCTCGCGCCATTCGCCGTCGATGAAGAGGCGCTCCTGCGGGCTGTGGCAGAGGTGGCGCTCGTCCCAGACCGTGCGGCCGAGTTGTTCACGGGCCAGGCCCAGCTCGTGCAGCAGCTCATTGACTTCACGCGCCTGGGCGCCGGGCAGCGGCAGGTAGTGAGCGCCGAGGGGGCAGGGCGCGCCGGCCAGCACGTGGCCACGGCTGTTGCCGCCGGCCTGGTCTTCGAGGTCGAGCAGGGCGAAGTCGTCGATGCCGCGCCGGGCCAGCGCACGCGCGCAGGCCAGGCCGGCGACGCCAGCGCCGACGATGAGCACGCCCGTGGTCTTCAGCGGCCCGTCGGCCTTCGGTCTTTCGCCCCGCAGCCGATGGCCGCGCTCGGGATGGGTGCCGACCCAGCCGCCCTGCAGGGCCGGCGCGTCGGGCGTGCAGCCGCCGGCCAGCAGGCCGAGCAGCAGCGCCCGGCGGGAGGGGCCGGTGGTTTCGACGCGGGGAAAAGAGGGCTGGGGCGGGCGCAAGGGCGGCAGGGTAGCAGCCTGCGCCGTCGCCTCGCCCGTCAGCTCGCCACGGGCTTCACATCGTCGCCATCACTGTTTGAGCGCCATTCGCGCAGCTCTTCGGCCAATACCGGGTGGTGGTCGGCCGCGGCGCGCTGCATCAG
>NZ_JBFULE010000241.1:0-6950 GCF_056400485.1 Roseateles sp. P5_B10 | reverse complement strand
CCCGCAAGGTGGATTTCGGCGGCACCGACGCGCCGCTGCCGCCGTCCGAGCTGGCCAAGCAGAAGCTGGTGCAGATCCCGATGCTGATCGGTGGCGTCGTGCCGGTCGTCCATCTGCCGCTGGCCGCGCCGCTACAACTCGACGGCGAGGTGCTGGCCGAGATCTTCCAGGGCCGCATCAAGGTCTGGAACGATGCCCGCATCGCGGCGCTGAACCCGGGTGTCGGCCTGCCGGGCCTGGCGATCAAGCGCGTCGTGCGTGCCGAGAAATCGGGCACCACCGAGGGCTTCAGCCGCTATCTCGCGGGCGCTTCGGCCGCGTTCAAGACCGACGTCGGCATCGGCCAACTGCCCGCCTGGCCGAGCGACCCGCTGAAGGCCGAGGGCAATGACGGCATGGTGCAGACGCTGCGCGCCACGCCGGGTGCCATCGCCTATGTCTCCTACGACCGTGTGCTGCGCGACAAGCTGGCCGCCGTGAAGCTGCGCAACGCGGCCGGCCGCTTCGTGCTGCCGACCGAGCAGGGCTTTCGGGCCGCCGTCCTGGAGAGCGACATGCACCGCCAGGGCGACGACCTCGCCACGCTGCTGGACCGCCCGGGCAACGACGCCTGGCCGATCACCTTGACCAGCTTCGTGCTGGTGGATGCCGAACCCGCCACGGCCACCAGGACGCAGGGCGCGCTGAAGTTCCTCTACTGGTGCTTCATGCATGGCGACGACCTGACCCGCGGCACCGGCTTCGCGCCGCTGCCCATCGGCGTGCAATCTCGTCTGGCAGCGCGCTTTACCCAGGTGCGGCCCAAGGACGGGCAGCTGCCGGCCTACCAGAGCTTCTAAACTGCCCAGCCATGGCCGCCCCGACAGAACTCACCGTCCACCAGCACTCTCGCGTCCTGGAGATCGCCTTCGACGACGGCGCGCGTTTTCACATCCCCTTCGAGCTGATGCGCGTCTACAGCCCCTCGGCCGAGGTCATGGGCCATGGCCCGGGCCAGGAAGTGCTGCAGACGGGCAAGCGCGACGTGGGCATCACCGGCCTGGAGCCGGTCGGCCACTACGCCGTGCGGCCCGAGTTCTCGGACGGTCACGCCAGCGGCCTGTTCACTTGGGACTATCTCTACAAGCTGGGCAGCCAGCAGGACCCTCTCTGGCGCGACTACGAGGCCCGCCTTGCCGCCGCTGGCAAGAGCCGCGACGACGCCATGCCCGTCAAAGGTGGCGGCAGCTGCCATTCGCATTGAATCCCGGCACTGAATCCATGACTCAAACGCATTTCGGTTTCCAGCAGGTCGACGAGAACGAGAAGGCCACCAAGGTCCGCGGCGTCTTCGACTCGGTCGCTTCCAAGTACGACCTGATGAATGACCTCATGTCGGCCGGCATGCACCGGGCCTGGAAGGCCTACACCGTGCAGGTCGCCAACCTGAAGCCGGGCGAGCGAGCCCTGGACATTGCCGGCGGCACCGGTGACCTGTCGCGTGCCTTCGCCCGCAAGGTCGGCGAGACCGGCCTCGTCGTGCACACCGACATCAACGAGGCCATGCTGCGCCAGGGCCGCAACCGCTTGTTGGATGAGGGTCTGATCCTGCCCACCAGCCTGGCCGACGCCGAGAAGCTGCCCTTCAAGAGCGAGAGCTTCGACCTCGTCAGCGTCGCTTTCGGCCTGCGCAACATGACGCACAAGGAGCAGGCCCTGGCCGAGATGTGCCGCGTGCTCAAGCCGGGCGGCCGGCTGCTGGTGCTGGAGTTCTCGCGCATCGCCGAGCCGCTGAAGAAGCCGTACGACTGGTACTCCTTCAACATCCTGCCCAAGCTGGGTTCGCTGTTCGCTGGCGACGCCGAGAGCTACAAATACCTGGCCGAGTCCATTCGCATGCATCCCGACCAGGCCACGCTCAAGGCCATGATGAAGACGGCCGGATTCGGCCACGTGGACGTGCACAACCTCAGTGCCGGCATCGTCGCCCTGCACGCCGGGATCAAATGTTGACCCCTCGCTCAGTCTTGCCCTGCTGGACGCGGGCAGCCTGATCGGCCTTGCAGGCCGCGCAGCGGTCAAGCCCGCTGCTCTGCGGCAGGCACGGCGAGTCCACTGGACTCACCATGTCCGGCCTCAGCCCCCGGGGGGATGGCGATGCTTGCCGCATTGAGCGGCAAGCACATCGCCTGAGCGGGCCGGCTAGGGAGCGGCCCGTCGCTCGGCCCGAAAGTCGAATACCGAATATTGCGTATCGAATGACGCCGGAAGGCGTCATCCTCAATCGCAAGCGACCACCCCCCAAGAACGTGGGATCTTGGGAACTTCCCGCTTGTATTTGCTCTAACTGCCGGTCGCCGACGAACCCAGTTATGGCTTCGTGGGCCCCGCAGAAGCGACATATCGCGCCGCTACACTCGTTCGCTCTTTGGGGCGGGTGCCCTTTCTCTGCATAACAAGGACCTTCATCAGATGGCAAACCGACAGAACAAGCACCGTGCCCACCTGCTCCTGGCAGTCGTCGCCGTTGCGGCGCTGCTGACGGCCTGCGGTGGTGACAAKGGCGACAAGGCGTCCCAGACGGCGGCCAAGGTCAACAAGGAAGAGATCACCGTCCACCAGATCAATTTCGTGCTGCAGCGCCAGCAGGGCCTCAAGCCGGAGCAGGCCGAGGCCGCCAGCCGTCAGGTGCTGGAGCGCCTGATCGACCAGGAACTGGCGGTCCAGAAGGCGCAGGAGCAAAAGCTCGACCGCGACCCGCGTGTCGTGCAGCAGATCGAAGCCGCCAAGCGCGAGATCATCGCCCGGGCTTACGCCGAGCGCGTTGGCGAAAGCGTTGCCAAGCCCAACAACGAAGAGATTGCCAAGTACTACAACGACAAGCCGGCCCTGTTCAAGGACCGCCGCATCTACAGCCTGCAGGAACTGCAGATCGAGGCCAAGCCGGAGCAGTTCGAGACCATCCGCGCCAAGCTCGCGGCGGCCAAGAACCTCAACGAGTTCGCTGAATACCTGAAGTCCGCCGACATCCGCTTCAACGGCAACCAGGCCGTGCGGGCCGCCGAGCAACTGCCCCTGGCCGGCCTGGACGCCATTGCCAAGATGAAGGATGGCGACTCCATGGTCAGCCCCAGCCCCAACGGGATGACGGTGCTCTTCCTCGTCGGCTCGCGCAGCCAGCCCGTGGATGAAGTCCGCGCCCGCCCTGCCATCGAAGCTTTCCTGATGAACCAGCGCAAGGCCGAAGTCGTGCAGAGGGACATCAAGGCGCTGCGTGACAGTTCCAAGATCGAATACGTCGGCAAGTTCGCGCAGGCGGCTTCGGCGGCTGGCGGTGTGACGCCTGTTGCGCCTGCGCCCGTGGCGCCGGTCACCTCTGAGGCGCCTGCTCCTGCTCCCGCTGCTGCCCCGGCGGCCAGCGGTCTTGATTCGGCTTCGATCTCCAAGGGTATGGGTCTGAAATGATGAAGATTCGTTTTCACCAACTGCTTCTTGCCGCCACTTTCGGTTTGTTGGCGGCCGCGTGCGTGCAGGCTCAGGCTCCTGCCCCTGCCAAGGCGGCTGCTCCCGCCATGGCTGAATATCATCTGGGCGCTGGCGACGTCGTCCGTGTGGTCGTGTATCAGAACCCGGACCTGACACTCGAAACTCGGGTGTCAGAAACAGGCGTCATCAGCTACCCGTTGCTCGGCAACATCCGCATTGGCGGCTTGGGCGTCAGCGCCGCCGAAAAGCTCATCGCCGAAGGCTTGAAGAGCGGCAACTTCGTCAAGTCGCCACAGGTCACGCTTGTCCTGATGCAGATCAAGGGCAACCAGGCCAGCGTGCTGGGCCAGGTCAACCGCCCCGGCCGCTTCCCGATCGAAACCGCTGACATGCGCATGACCGACCTGCTGGCCAATGCGGGTGGCGTTGCGACGACGGGCGGTGACCAACTCGTGCTGACCGGGATGCGCAACGGCAAGCCCTTCCGCACGGAAATCGACCTGCCCACCGTCTTCGGTCCCGCCGCGGAGCAGGGCCGAGTCAACGATGTGCTGATCCAGAACGGCGACGTGCTCTGGGTGGACCGTGCTCCGCTGGTCTATATCTATGGCGAGGTGCAGCGCCCCGGGCCGATGCGCCTGGAGCGCGGCATGACCCTGATGCAGGTGCTCGCGGTTGGGGGTGGCCTGACGCAGCGCGGTACCGAGCGGGGCGTCCGTGTGCACCGAAAGTCTGCCGATGGGCGCGTCCAGGTCGTCACGCCCGCGATGGACGAGAAGGTCCAGGACGGGGACGTCGTTTACGTGCGTGAAAGCCTCTTCTAAGAGCTCTGAGCCAGGACGGGAACAATGACTTTTGCTCAATTCATCGCTGTCTTGCGCGCCAGAAAGTGGGCGGCGCTTGGTGTTTTCGCGTTTGTTGTCACGGCGATCGTCGTGATCAGCCTGGTGCTGCCCAAGAAGTACAAGGGCGAAGCCAGCGTGGTGATCGACGTCAAGCCCGACCCGATCACCGCGTTCGTCAATCCTTCGGCGATCATGCCCAGCTTCATGGCGACGCAGCTGGATATCCTGATGAGCGATCGCGTTGCGCTGCGCGTCATTCGCGATCTCAAATTGACGGAAGTTCCGGGTATTCGGGAGCAGTGGCAGGACGATGGTGAAGGGAAGGGAACCATCGAGCAGTACGTGATTCTCTTTCTGCAAAACTATCTTGACGTCAAGCCGAGTCGGGAAAGCAACGTCATCAATATTTCGTTCAAGAGCCAGGATCCCACCTTCGCCGCCGCGCTGGCGAATGCATACGCAAAGGCTTATATCGCCACCACGTTGGAACTGCGCGCGGACCCTGCGCAGAATTTCAGGAAGTTCTTCGATACGCAAACCCATGACGCCCGCGAAGCGCTTGAAAGAGCCCAGGCCAAGCTGTCGGCCTTTCAGCGTGAAAAGGGAATCATCGCCACGGACGAACGGCTCGACGTCGAGAACGCGAGATTGAACGAACTCAGCAGTCAGCTGACGCAGCTGCAGGCCATCTCCGCGGAAAGCTCGAGCCGCCAGACCCAGGCCCAGGGCACCCAGACTGATCGGCYCCAAGAGGTGATCAACAACCCGGTGATTGGGGGCCTGAAGCTCGACTTGAGCCGCGCGGAAGCACGGCTGCAGGAACTGTCGCAGCGCCTGGGAGACGCGAATCCGCAGGTGGGCGAAACGAAGGCCAATATTGCCGAACTGAAGCGCAAGATCGACAGCGAAACGACGCGGATTTCGGGCGGCGTCTCGGTCAGCAACACGATCAACAAATCTCGTGAGGGGCAGGTCCGGGCCTCGCTGGATGCTCAGCGCATGAAGGTTCTTGAACTGAAGTCTTCGCGGGACGAGGTCACCGTCCTGCAGCGGGAGGTCGAGAATGCGCAGCGCATCTACGATGGTTTGGCCGCCCGCCTGAGCCAGACCGGACTCGAGGCGCAGAACACGCAGAGCTATGCCAGCATGCTGACCGTCGCGCTGCCGCCCGCGGAACACAGCAGCCCGAAACTCTTGCTGAATACGGCAGTCGGTATCTTGCTGGGCGGTTTGCTGGCGGTGGGCGTCGCGCTCATCCTCGAATTGAACGACCGCCGCATTCGCGCGCTGGAGGATGTGGTGACGGCATTGGGTCTTCCGGTGCTGGGCACGCTTCCCAAGCCAACGGCAAAACGGTTCAACCCCGCACGTCCGATGCTCCATTCGCCTGGCGCACCGGCGCTCAGCGCCCCTGACTCCGGCCGGAGCATTTGATGACGTCTTACGAAAACGTGGCTGACCGCTCCATAGGGAGCATCCTCAAGGACCTGCGGCTGCTGTCTGCCGATCAAGTCGAAAAAATCGTCCAACAGCAACGAAGTGAGGGCCTGCGCTTTGGCGAGGCAGCGGTCGCACTCGGGTTCGCGAGCAATGACGACGTCATGTTCGCCCTGGCCCAACAGTTCCACTATCCGCTGGCAGCGGACGATGAGCGGCGCAAAGCCAATCCCGAGCTCGTCGCCCTGAACCAGCCGTTCGGTGTGCAGGCCGAAAGCTTCCGCGCGGTGCGCAGCCAGATCATGATGCGGCTCTACAACGAGGGCCAGCAGCGCAGGGCGATTGCCGTGGTGAGCCCCGACAGTGGCGACGGAAAGACCTACTTTGCGGCGAACCTCGCCGTGGTTCTGGCCCAGCTTGGCGGGCGTACCTTGTTGGTCGATGCCGACATGAGGCATCCGCGTCAGCACGAAGTGTTTGGCGTGAGTAACGATGCCGGCCTTTCCGGCATCTTGAGCGGCCGCGCGGAGGCCAAGGTCATCCAGCAGGTGCCTAACGTGCAAAGCCTGTTCGTCCTGCCGGTGGGCACCACGCCCCCGAACCCGCTGGAACTGGTTGAACGGCCCGCATTTGGCCTGCTCATGCGCGAGCTGGCCACGAAGTTCGATCATGTCGTGGTGGACAGCCCGGCCGCTTGCTATGGCAGCGACAGCGTGGTGATCGCTGCGCGATGTGGCGCGGCGCTGGTTCTTGCCCGCAAGGATCACGGGCGTATCTCGGCGCTACAGGATCTCGTCGGCAACTTGGCGGAAACGCCGGCCGTCGTGGCAGGTGTGGTGGTCAACGAATTTTGAGCAACTCCGGCCAGCGTGCTGGGCAATCCGTCTAACGTTTGAGAATTGGTTCCACGGGACATGTTGAAGGTTTCGGTATCTAGTCCGACGGCTCGAAGCGTCCCGTGGAGCAACTATTGGACGGTGTGGTTGCCCCTGCTCGTTGCCTTTGCGCTCATGTACGTGCCGACCTATGTCGGCCTCTCGCAGACCGTTTGGGCATCGGCGGAACAAGGCCACGGCCCGATCATCCTGGCCATATCGTTCTGGTTGGCTTGGCGGCGGCGTGAGCAGGTTGCTGCGCTGCCCGACAACAAGGGCAGCTTCCTCGTCGCCGGCCTGCTGTTCGCCGTCGGCATGCCGCTCTACC
>NZ_JBFULE010000240.1:0-6951 GCF_056400485.1 Roseateles sp. P5_B10 | reverse complement strand
GATGTCGGCCCGCGCGAACACGTCCGCCCAGACCACGGKCTTGAAGCCGTAGACGATGTCGAAGCCGACGCCGAAGGCGATGACGAAGCTGCCCGGGGCGGCGCGAAAGGTGCCGCCGCGCGGCCAGTTGTTGATGCCGTTGCCGCGGATCATCAAATAGGCGTCGGAGCTCTGGCCCACGATGTCGGGCAGGAAGATGGAGCGCACCGGGCCGCGCCCACGGCTTTCGGCGGGGTAACCGTCGGCGCCCAGATGGATGAACCAGTCCGCTGATTCCGTCGGGAAATGCGCGCCCACGGGCACCGTGGTGGTGACGATGTGCGGGATCTTGTACTCGCCCTCGACGGCGATGGTGACGCCGTCTGCCGGGTCCACCAGGATGACGCCCTTGGCCTGCAGCAGCGACAGGTCGTTGCCGCCGCGTGCGATCTTCATGCGCGGGCCCATGTAGCGGCCTTCGACCGAGCCGCGCACGATGATGTCCGGCGTGGTCACGAACAGGCCGGCGCGGGCGCTGAAGGTAAAGCCCATGTCCGGCGCCGTGCCGATGACGGCCTCCAGGCCGAAGCTGAAGGCACCCGTTTCCTCCACGAACATGCCCGCCTCGCGGTAGTCCCAGTCCAGCGCCGCCTGCACCGGGTCATCGCCCGGCGGCACCGGCTTGGGCTTGGCGTTGATCGCGAACATGCCGCCCACGCCGTAGATCGCCAGGCCCGAGTTGGCCAATGGCAACGGGCCCGGCAGGTCCACGCCCAGCGCCAGCTTGAGCATCTCGCCTTCGGTTTCGATCTCGGCGCTCGCGCCCATCTTGCCCAGAGGCATGATGCTGGCTTCCATCGCCGCACGAAAACCATTGGGCGTCAGCATCACCGAGCCGCTGCCGGTGATCATGGGCTGCAGCGCGATGGACGCTTCCAGCCCGCGCAGCTCGCCGCTGAGCTTGCCGTTCTCGTCGAGCGTGCCGCGGATGGTGCAACCGCTCACCTTGACCGGCCCGAGGTCGAGCTTGAAGCGCAGGTCCACCTCGATCCACATCGAGCCGCGGCCCGAGCGCGTGCCCAGCACGTCGAAGAGCGAGCCCGGCCCCTGCACCAACCAGCCGCCGGGGTCCTCCACCTCCATCGAGCTGCGGGCGTAGTCGAGGTTGAATTTCTCCAGCCCGGGCTTGTCGGGGAAGATGCTCAGCACCACCTCACGCACCCGCACGCGCAGCGGCTGGTTGGGCTGCATCTGCACCGACAGCACGCCCACGTCAATGCCCGTGACGGTGGCCGCCACCGAATAGTCGAGCTTCAACCGCACCGCGTCGCCGCCCGGCAGCTTGGCACCGCTGCTGATCAGCTCCGCGCCGTGCAGCACCAGCTCGCCGTGCTCCAGAAAGCTCGACAGCCCCGTGGCCGCCACCAGCAGCGTCTGCAGCACCACGCCGCTGTCGTCGCCGCCGGGCGGCGGTGGCTGCTGGGCAATCAGCGCGGTGGCCAGCGTGGCCGCGGTGACGGCGATCTTGGCGCCCAGGCYGCCGGGCGTGCTGTCGATCTTCAGCAGCCCATCCGGCCCCTGGCTTTCCAGCGCCAGGCTCATTTCAGACGCGGGCGCCGCGCCGGCCGATCCCGGCTTGCGTGCATAGCGCAGCCGCGCCAGCACCGGTGTGCCGGCCGCAAACGTCAGCGCCTGGCCGAAGTTCTCGGTGCGGCCATTCAGTGGCAGCTCCATCACCGCCTCAACCAACGTGGGCACGAAGCCGTCCAGCCCCGTCGCCGTGGGGTCGCGGCATTCGATGCGCACGGCAATGGCCGGCCGGTCGCCGTCGGCCGGCACCTGGGCATTCACGATGAGGTCGATGCCCGGCGTGGGCGGCAGGCCGAGCTGCAGCCAGGCGTCCACCGCATGGCCGCCGAGGAAAGGCACGCCCTGGGGCAGGAAGAAGCGCGCGCGGTTGACGGCAATGCCCTGCCAGGCGGGCGCGTCCGCAGGCGTGGCGAGCGCGACGCCGTCGACCACCACGCCGTCCGCCGGCCCGGCCTCGCTGGAAAAGTCCAGCACGATGCCGTGCGTGAACTCGAACCCGAAGCTGGTGCCACCCAACAGCACCGTGGGCGGCTGCACCTGCAGCACGACGACGTCGTCAGGCGCCTCGCGGTTGGGCGACAAACTCAGCTTGACGCTGCCACGCGCCTGCCCCTGCAGCACCAGGAACAGGCCCTGGCCGACGAGTTGCACCGGCGGGTTGCCCGGGGCGGCCGTCAGCGACTGGCCGTCTGCCGCCAGCGTGGCTGCCACCAGGCCGTGCGATGCCACCGAGCGCGCCAGGTTGAATAGCGGCCGCTGCGCGCCTTCCTCCAGCGACACCGCCAGCCGGAAGCCCGTGCGCGCGCCAGGCGCGCCGTCGAAGGACAGGAAATAGTCGCGTTCGGGAACCGCTTCAGGCGGCGGCACCAGGTGCAGGTTGAACACACCCAGAGCCTGCTCGTCCGCGGCCAGCAACATCCTGCCTTCTTCGGTCTGATCGGACAGCACCGTGGTGGAGACGATCTGCAGCGTGGAAAGCAGCACGTCCACCGGCACGCTGGTGATGAGCTCGGCCAGCAACTTCTCGTCGGACAGATGTTGTTTGATGCTCTTCATACGTCCCTGCCTCGCCTTGCTGCGGCCCATGCATGCGCCGGCCTAGGCGGCGGACTGTTGGACGTGGGGCGAGCGGGCGCCATCCCGCAGAACACAGGGCGGGAGCGGGCTGCTGGGCGGCCCTCCATGGCCGCGCGCGCCGGTGCACTCCGGCGCCTTCATCAATCGGGAGGAAGAGGGGCGTGCTGGGGTGTGCGCGAAGCCGCGCCGTTAGCAGAAGGCGCGGGATAGGGCGAGGAAGAGGGCGAGGGCGGGCGAGCGCCGGGTCAGCCTCTCAGCGGCGGAACTTGCCGTTCTGGTCAATGATGGCCAGGTCCACATAGTCCAGGCCGCTGTGGTCGGTCGGGCTGTAGCCCAGCTCGATGCCGCCCAGGTCATAGCGGCTCATGCCCTCCAGCGCCTTGCGCAGGCTGTCGCGCGTGGGCTGCTTGCCGGCGCGCTTCAGGCCTTCCACCAGCACCTTGGCCGACACATAGCCCTCGACGACGGTGGGCGTCACGTCCACGCCGGCCTTCTGGGCTGCCTCGGAGATCTCCTTGATGATGGGCTTGGCGATGGAGCGTTCATATGGGAACACCTGGCTGACGATGACGCCATAGCCGATGTCGCCCAGGTCCTTGATGAAGCCCATCGAGGCGTTGTTGGACAGGGTCACCAGCTGCGCATTCGAGCCCGCGGCGCGCACGGCCTTCATGCCCTGCACAACGGCCGTGCCCGAGCCGATGAACATCACCGCCTGGGGCTGCTTCTCCAGCAGCTTGGGCACGATGGGGCCGAAGTCGGGCTTGGCGCGGTCGTACTTCTCGTGGGCCACGGGCTTCTTGTTCGTCTTGGTCAGCCCGGCCATGGCGCCCTGCACGGCGTCGTCGCCAAATGAGTCGTCCACCTGCACGATGGCGATGCGCTCCATGCCGATCAGGCTCAGGTGCTCGATGGCCCGCTCGGCCTCGCGCTGGTAGGTGGCGCGCACATTGAACAGCCACGGGTGCACGGGCTTGTGCAGCACCATGGCGCCTGTGGACGGCCCCACCAGCGGTACCTTGTGCTCGGTCAGCAGCGGCATGATGGCCTGCGTATGGGGCGTGCCGCGGTTCAGGAACAGCGAGATGACGCCCTGGTCGATCAGCTGCTTGGCATTGGTGACGGCGATCTTGGGGTCGAACTTGTCGTCCAGCGACACCAGGTTGATCTTCTGGCCATTGACGCCGCCGCCGGCGTTGACGATGTCGAAGTAGAGCTTGGCGCCCTTCGTCGCCTCACCCACGCTCGCGGCCACTTGGCCGGTGTGGCCGGCGGTCTGGCCGATGGTGATCTGGGCGTGGGCGGTGGTGGCCAACGCTGCGGTCGTGGCGGCGAGCAGGAGGCGGTGGGCCAACTGCCGAAGTGACGTCGTCATGGGTTTGTCTCCAAGCTGCCCCTGGTTGCGGCGGGCTCTTGGATGCTCTGGACGGCCTGCGCGCGGGATAGCAATTCAAGCATGCGGCGTGTGTCACTAGGGCGTTGCCGCGATGTGGATAGTGCGTATGTCGCGACTTTGGCTTAACGCGTGAGGTCCAGCGGGGAGTTCGCCCCCGCGGGCGACTCGCTTTCTTGGGCGCCCAAGGAACCGAAGGTTCGGCGAAGTCAAAGTAAGCAAAGAAGCTGCCCCGGTTCCGCCGCCCCTCGCGTTGCGAGGGGTTCCCTGTGCGCCGTGCCGCTTGCAGGCGGCATGTCCTTCGACAGGCGTCGCGCAGCACGCAGGTGCTGCGCTCGGTCCCTCCTCAGTCTCGGTCGCCGAGACCTGGGCAAAACTCCCGCCGCTACGCTCTGGTCAAACAGTTGCGCGGAGTCAGTTCACGAAGCGTGCTGCGCACGCGCCTCGGCGCCCTGCGATGCTCTGCGGCTCCTTCGTGGGCCTTTAGATTAAGGGCCTGACCCCGATCCGTGCGATCCGCGATCTGATCGACCCCGATCCGATCTGGTCGCGCAGCAAGGGCGACTGATCGTCGCCATCGGCGCCCCGCGTGTCGATAGCCGGGCCGCAGGCGGTGCGCCCGATGTCCTGCCCTGCCATGAGCGAGGGCATGCGTGCTGAAGTGCTGCACTGGCCAACAAACCGCGCTTCGCCGACGAAGGTGTGTAGCAACCCGGCTCGCGCGACTCGACCTCCCCCTTCAATCGAGGCCGTCCACTACGGTGATCGCTTCGCGCCGGGCCGACTCCCGAACGGATGCGTTTACCTCCGGTCCGTAAAGCGTCTTGTCCACGGTGATGGTGTTGATGCGCTCTATGCCGACGAACTTCAGCCAGGCTTCGAGATAGGGCTTCTGAAAGTCGAGCGAGTGGAAGCTGCCCACGCCGTCCGCGGCATAGTCCAGTCCTCGAGCCAGAACCAGCGTGGCGGCCTTGCCGCCGAGCAAGCCTCTCGCTCCTTCCTCCGGGGAAAAGCTGAACAGGATGTCCTTGTGGGACACCGCATCGATCAAGTGCTTCAGCTTGTAGGGGATGCCGAAGTTCCACAGTGGCACCGACAGCAAGATGTGATCGGCCGCGTGAAACGCTTGGCCAAGTAACTTCACGCGCTCCCACGCATGCTGCTGCACCGGTGTCAGAGGCGTGCCGTTGATGCCGGCGTACTTGGCTTCCAGCAACTCGGCAGAGACTTCAGGAAGGTCTAGCGACCAGAGGTCGAGCGTAACGACTACGCTTTTCGGGTGCCGCTGCTCGCAACGCTGAATGAACGCTTTCGCCACGTCGATGCTGGCCGATTGGGTCTTGCGAGGGGAGGCCTCGATGTACAGGAGGTGTTTCATGGAGTGTGGGCTGGAGGTCCGAGACGGAACGGAGAGTAGGCATAACCTCCTCAGACCTCAATCAACTTAATATGAGACTTTTCAGAAGTAATCTCACTGAATCATGCTCATTGATCCGCAGCTCCTCAGGAGCTTTGTCTCTGTTGCCGATCTGGGGAGCGTCTCGCGTGCCGCGGAGCGAGTGCGTCTGACGCAGTCGGCGGTCAGCGCCCAGATCAAGCGACTGGAGGCTCAGCTGGGATGCCGCGTCTTCGCGCGCACCACCCGTTCGCTTCGGCTGACAGCACAGGGAGAGGTCCTACTGGGTTACGCAAGGGGCATCCTCACGTTGAACGATCACGCCGTCCTTCATCTGGGCGCTGCGCGGCGCATCCGCGATACGGTGCGCATCGGCTGCTCGGAAGGCCTTCCGGCCGATTGGCTGTTCGCTGCGCTGACTAGGTTTCGCGAGAAGTACCCCGAGGTCGAACTGGAAGTCACCGGAGGAATCAGCATTGCGTTGTCCGAGCTCACGCGGCGGCGCGCATTGGACATCTCGATTGGCGGGCGGTGCGGCGGCTCCGGTGTGGGCGAACTCCTCTGGAGCGAACCGCTGGTTTGGGCCTTCTCGGAGCGCTCCTTCCTGAACCCTGCACGGCCTGTGCCGATGGCCTTTCTCTCCGAGCCTTGTCCCTACCGTGATGCGGCGCTTGTCGCCCTGGCAGGGCATCGGCGACGCTGGCATATCGCACTGACGGCCCAGAGTTCCGGCGCCTTGCTGGCTGCGGTGGCATCGGGCTTTGCGGTAACGCCTCTCACGCCGTCCCTCATGGCAACGGGTTTGCGCGCTGTTCCGACGGGGGACATCCTTCCCGACCTGCCCCGTGCGGAGTTCACGATGCAGCTGCGCGAGGGCCGACTCGGCGAAGCGGCAACCGAAGTGGCAGCCGACATTCGCCACGCCTGCCATCGATGGCTTGGATCGCTCCAGTTGAGGCCTGGCTTCGTCTAACGCAAAAGCCTCAGCACCCCGCCTGATCAGCCGCAAAAATGTACGTTCGTGGCGAACGGAATGCGATTTGCATGCGCCTGCCGACATGCAACGGCCCTCGCCGTCGGAGAAGCTGAAAGCGAGGATCGGGGTCAGGTTTGAAGTTTTAAGTCTTGCCGGGCATCGTGCGCGCCCGTTTGCCCGCGAGCAATTCATCGTGCAGGTAGAGGATGTGCCGGGCGCGACCACCGCCTGTTGCCGTTGACAGGCCAGCGATGCAGGCGCAAAACGGGGCGTTGCCGGATTCGGCACGCGGGGAGCGCAGCATGAACGACGTTTCGCAGGCGGTTCGCAGCTCTTGGCTTCTTGCCGCACTTGTAGGCCTCCTGCTCTGTACGCCGGCGCTGGCCGACCCCGTGCCGGTGGTGCATTTTGAGCATGAGGACGTCGACAAGTTCGGTGATCTGTCTCAGAAGAATGTGGCTCCCTGTCCCAACATGGCCTGCGGGCCGGTGGCAGCCGTCAACTCCTTTGTCTTCCTGCAGCGCGAGTACTCCCTGATCT
>NZ_JBFULE010000239.1:0-6968 GCF_056400485.1 Roseateles sp. P5_B10 | reverse complement strand
GCCGAAGGAGGTGGCCCATGGATGAGCGGCGTTTCAAGAAGCGCACGATCTTCCTGGTCGCCTATCTGCTGTTTGCCATCCTGCCGGTGTACTGGATGGTCAACATGTCGTTCAAGACGAACACGGAGATCCTGTCCAGCTTCAGCCTTTGGCCGCAGCACTTCACCTGGGAACACTACAAGACCATCTTCACCGACGAGAGCTGGTACTCCGGCTACATCAACTCGCTGATCTACGTGGCCATCAACACGGTGATCTCGCTGCTGGTGGCCCTGCCGGCGGCCTACGCGTTCAGCCGCTACAGCTTCCTCGGTGACAAGCACGTCTTCTTCTGGCTTTTGACCAACCGGATGACGCCGCCGGCCGTCTTCCTGCTGCCCTTCTTCCAGCTCTACACCACGCTGGGGATGATGGATACGCACATCGCCGTGGCGCTCGCGCACCTGCTGTTCAACGTGCCGCTGGCGGTCTGGATCCTGGAAGGCTTCATGAGCGGCATCCCGCGCGAGATCGACGAGACGGCCTACATCGACGGCTACTCCTTCCCGCGCTTCTTCCTGACCATCTTCGTCCCGCTCATCAAGGCCGGCGTGGGCGTGGCGGCGTTCTTCTGCTTCATGTTCAGCTGGGTGGAACTGCTGATGGCGCGCACGCTCACCAGCGTGAACGCCAAGCCCATCGTGGCGACGATGACGCGCACGGTCAGTGCCTCCGGCATGGACTGGGGCGTGCTCGCCGCCGCCGGCGTGCTGACCATCGTGCCCGGCGCGATCGTCATCTGGTTCGTGCGGCACTACATCGCCAAGGGTTTCGCGATGGGCCGCGTCTAGCGCCCGGCGATCGACCGAAAGGAGACAAGCATGTTCGAGTGGATGGCCTGGACGCTGCCGGTGGCGGTGYTCTTCTGCAGCATCGTGCTGATGCTGATCGGCATGACGGTCTGGGAGCTGAAGTCGCCCACCACCAGCCGCCGCGGCTGGCTGCCGCTGGAGACGACCCGCGGGGACCGCCTGTTCATCGGCCTGCTGGCGGCGGCCTGGGTCAACCTGGCCTTCGTGGCCTTGAGCGAGAAGATGGTCACGTGGTTCGGCCTCGTGGACGAGCCGTCCATCTGGATCAGCTTCGTCATCTCCATGGCGCTGCTCATGCTGATCATGCGCAAGGGCTAAGAGGGTGAGAGGACATCCAGCATGCCCGCTTTGACTCCCCAAACCACCCTGCTCGTCGTTGCAAATGCTCGCCGTAGCCCGAGCTACGGCTGTGCTTTGCGCCTAGACCAGGGCGCTTTGGGAAGCCATCTCGGCCACGCCGGATGCCCTCTCACCCTCTGAAGCGACGCAGTTTTTTCAAGAAGGCGGCCGGCCATCTCTTCCCGACCGGCGTGCCAGTGCAAGCAATGGGAAGCCATCTCAGGAGACAGACATGAAATTGCGCTTGAATGCCGTGGCCTTTGCCGCTGCTGCTCTGGCTGTGGGTCAGGGCGCATGGGCCGGCGAGGCCGAAGCCAAGAAGTGGATCGACAGCGAGTTCCAGCCCTCCACGCTGAGCAAGCAGCAGCAGGCGGATGAGATGAAGTGGTTCATCGACGCTGCCAAGAAGCTGCAGGCCAAAGGCGTGAAGGAGATCTCGGTGGTGTCCGAAACCATCACCACGCACGAGTACGAATCCAAGACGCTCGCGAAGGCCTTTGAAGAGATCACCGGCATCAAGKTCAAGCACGACCTGATCCAGGARGGCGACGTSGTCGAGAAGCTGCAGACCTCCATGCAGTCGGGCAAGTCAATCTACGACGGCTGGATCTCCGACTCCGACCTGATCGGCACCCACTACCGGTACGGCAAGATCATGAGCCTGACCGACTACATGGCCGGCAAGGGCAAGGAGTGGACGAACCCGGGGCTCGACCTGGCCGACTTCATCGGCACCAGCTTCACCACCGGCCCCGACAAGAAGCTCTACCAGCTGCCCGACCAGCAGTTCGCCAACCTGTATTGGTTCCGCGCCGACCTGTTCGCCCGGCCGGACCTGAAGCAGAAGTTCAAGGCCAAGTACGGCTACGAGCTGGGTGTGCCGCTGAACTGGAGCGCCTACGAGGACATCGCCGACTTCTTCTCCAACGACGTGAAGACCATCGACGGCAAGCCCATCTACGGCCACATGGACTACGGCAAGAAGGACCCGTCGCTCGGCTGGCGCTTCACCGACGCCTGGCTTTCAATGGCCGGCACGGCCGACATCGGCATCCCCAACGGCAAGCCGGTCGACGAGTGGGGCATCCGCGCCTCACCCGACGGCTGCACACCGCTCGGCGCCAGCGTGTCGCGCGGCGGCGCCACCAATTCGCCCGCGGCCGTCTACGCACTCACCAAGTACGTCGACTGGATGAAGAAATACGCCCCGAAGGAAGCCACCGGCATGACCTTCGGCGAGGCCGGCCCCGTGCCGGCCCAGGGCCAGATCGCCCAGCAGATCTTCTGGTACACCGCCTTCACCGCCGACATGACCAAGCCCGGCCTGCCGGTGGTCAACGCCGACGGCACGCCGAAGTGGCGCATGGCCCCGGGCCCGAACGGCCCGTACTGGAAGCAAGGCATGCAGAACGGCTACCAGGACGTGGGCTCATGGACCTTCTTCGAAGCGCACGATGCCAACAAGACGGCGGCAGCCTGGCTGTACGCGCAGTTCGTGACCGCCAAGACCGTTTCGCTCAAGAAGACCATCGTGGGCCTGACGCCCATTCGCGAGTCCGACATCCGCAGCAGCGCGATGACCGACCTGGCGCCGAAGCTCGGCGGCCTGGTGGAGTTCTATCGCAGCCCGGCCCGCGTCGCATGGACGCCGACCGGCACCAACGTGCCCGACTACCCCAAGCTCGCGCAGCTCTGGTGGAAGAACGTCGCCGTCGCCGTGACGGGTGAGAAGACCCCGCAGGCCGCCATGGACAACCTGGCCGAGGAGATGGACCAGGTCATGAGCCGCCTAGAGCGCGCCGGCATGGCCCGCTGCGCGCCCAAGCTCAACAAGAAGGAAGACCCGGGCAAGTGGCTGTCCGACAAGAGCGCACCGTGGAAGAAGCTCGCCAATGAGAAACCCAAGGGCGAAACGATTGCCTACGACACGCTGCTGAATGCGTGGAAGTCGGGGAAGGTTCGCTGAGCAAGCCACGGTCTGTCGCGACGGCGATGGCGTGTCGGACCCGGCGAAGTGCCGGGTCTTTTTCTTGCGTGTTGCGATTGCATGCGAGCGCGGCAACTGGCCCAGTTTTGCTGGATCAGTGATGGCGGCGTAGTGGCGCGCACAAGGCGCTGGTAGGCCACCGGTGCGACTGTTGACGAAGTTGTGGGCCGGCGGCAGGGTGCCGATACGGGCCGTGTTCGGCCGTATGCAGATCGACGCGATCAAGCCGCACCACGTGCGCGGCTACATGGACAAGCGTGGTCAGCAGGTCAAGGCCCGTGCGAACCGCGAGAAGRCCCTTCTGAGCCATCTTTTCAACAAGGCCAGGGAGTGGGACTACACCGACGCCACGAACCCCTGCCAGGGCGTGAAGGGCTTCAAGGAATCGGGGCGAGACCGCTATGTCAGCGACGACGAGTTCCAGGCCGTGTGGGAGAAGGCAGACCAGCCCACGCGATGCGATGGACCTGGCGTTGTTGACCGGCCATCGGCCGGCCGACGTGCTGAAGATCGAGCTCGCCGACAGCCGCTTCGACAGCGGACCGACTATTCGTCCTCGGACTCAGCGCCTGCATCAGCGGGCCGATCCTTCTTACCAATCACACTTTGCGACCGTTCGATGCCGGAGAGCAACCGATACAGGGCATTCAGGTTCGGTTCACTAAGTTGCTCGTTATCTTCTCGTAGCGCCGCGAGCAGGGCACTCGTTTCCCGTTGCTGTTGAAGTGCCGTCTTGGGCAAATTCCGCCAAACCTTCACTGCCTCATTTGAGCTCTTGGCTTTCCAATCCGCAGGGAGCCTTTTTGAAGCTGTCTCCAGAGTGCTCAGTCGYGATTCGATGCGCTGCACACCGGACRCGATGTCGGCAATGATTTGGTCAGGCGAAGGTTTCCGGGGGCCTTTCTTGCTCGCTTTTTCCGTGTCTGCCAGGACTTGCTTGATGGACTCATCCAGTTCGGCCCATGAGCGCTCAAAAATCTTTGTCAAAACGGCGTCAGATGACGGTTCGATCAGCTGTCCATTGAGCGTCTTCAATAACCTGAATATGTCCTCGCGCTCAATCCTCGTGCTTTGAAACAGGCCGAGGGGGGGGCTCATCTCGCCCGGCTCAATGTCGACACAGACGACGCAAACACGCTGCGCCCCTAGGCTCGCAATAGCCCCCGCCTCGAAGTTGAGCCAGGGACTAACGAGGGCCTCACGGGTGGCGAAGAAGACGCCAATGCCCTTGGACTCGGTGAGTGCCTCTTTGATCCCGGTGATCCATGTGGCGCCCTTTTCGATGTCCTCGGAGGAAATCCAAGGCTTGGATGAAGTCAACACCGTCGGCAACCACTCGGCGAACGCCTTCGCAACTCCGTGACTCCGCACGCCTGACCAGCTTAGAAAAACCTTCATGTCACGCCTCCGCCATGTTTTGTAGAAACGCACTGAGATGTAGAAAAGCCCCGGGTAGGTCAACTACGCGGGGCTTGCTCTAAGTGCTTGTAGCTTCGGCGAAGTCTATGTCCTGCGACGACAGGCGGAATGCTCGGGATCGGTCGGACCGATCCCTCGGCCTCGCGGAGCGCTCGGCCCGTGGCCGCAGGCCACGTCCAAGGCAGTCCACCGGACTGCCTTGAGCGAACCACTCGGTGGTTCTCATCCGCCCCAAACCCCCAAACGCAAACGGCACCCCGAAGGGTGCCGTTCTTGTCTGGTGGCCTGGGGCGGAATCGAACCACCGACACGCGGATTTTCAATCCGCTGCTCTACCAACTGAGCTACCAGGCCTTGATCTGCTTCCCGAATGGCTGGCGCCGTTCAGCGAAGTCCGCGACTGTAGCACAGGCCGCGCAGCTTTTGCTACGTCAGCCGCCGCTGCCACGCTTGTTGCGGCTCAGGTCGACGCCCAGTTGCTTGAGCTTGCGGTAGAGGTGGGTGCGCTCCAGGCCGGTCTTCTCGGCGACGCGGGTCATGGAGCCGTTTTCCTTGGCGAGATGGAACTCGAAGTAGCTCTTCTCGAAGGCGTCACGCGCCTCGCGCAGCGGGCGGTCGAGCTCGAAGCTCTGCTCGGACGCCAATGCGTTGCCAGGCATGTGGCTGTTGCCCGCGAGGCTGGCGGGCGCAGCCTGCATCGGGCTCATCTCGGGGCGGGCATAGCTGTTGGCCATGCCGACCGCCGCTGGCGCGGGGCGCGGCGGGGCAGTCTTGACCAGCGCCTGCTCGACGGCGCGCAGCAGTTTCTGCAGCGTGATCGGCTTTTCGAGGAAGGCGATGGCACCGAACTTGGTGGCCTCCACCGCCGTGTCGATGGTGCCGTGGCCGCTCATCATGATGACGGGCATGGTCAGCACGCCGGCGCTGCCCCATTCCTTGAGCAGCGTTACGCCGTCGACGTCGGGCATCCAGATGTCGAGCAGCACGAGATCCGGGCGCATGCGTTCACGCACCGCCCGCGCCTGGGTGGCGTTCTCGGCAAGCTCAATGGTGTGTCCCTCGTCGCTGAGGATTTCGGACAACAGGGCACGGATGCCCAGTTCGTCGTCGACAACAAGAATCGTGGCCATGAATCCTTAGGTCTTGGCAGCCTGTGCACCGGGCTCGGTGGCAGGTGCCAGATTCGAAAATGATAGCGAAACTTGCGCGCCGGTCACGACAGCCTCCTGACTGCCGTCCGGGGGAGAACCCGCATCGGAAGCCGGATGCAGGTTGCGCAAGGAGATGCGGGCGCCGTGTTCGTCGGCAATTTTCTTCACGACGGCCAGGCCCAGGCCGGTGCCCTTGGCCTTGGTTGTCACATAAGGTTCGAAGGCGCGCTTTAGCACTTTTTCGGCAAAACCGGGGCCGTTGTCGACGATGTGCAGGCGCACCGAACGCGGCGTGCCGCCCTCGGTCACGGACAACGAGGAGCGCACGGCCACATGGCCATCGGGGCGCTCGTGCACGGCGTCCAGGGCGTTCTGCACGAGGTTGTGGATGACCTGGCGCAGCTGGCTGGCATCGCCCTTGATGTGGGGCAGGTTGGCGGCCAGCTCGGCCGTCAAGCGTCCCCGCTCCTGCGGCTCGGCGTAGAGGCTGAGCACCTCGTGGATCAGCTCGTTCAGATCCAGGGGCTTGAGTTGGGCCGACGGCAGACGGGCGTAGTCGCGGAACTCGTTGACGAGCTGCTTCATGGCCTGCACCTGGTTGACGATGGTGGCCACCGAACGCACGAGCATGGCCTGGTCGGTACCTTCGAGCTTGGCTTCGAGCTTGTGCTGCATGCGCTCGGCCGAGAGCTGGATGGGCGTCAGCGGGTTCTTGATCTCGTGGGCGAGGCGGCGCGCGACCTCACTCCAGGCGGCCGAGCGCTGCGCCGACACCACCTCGGAGATGTCGTCGAAGACGACAAGGCGGGCCGCCTGCGGCAGTGGCGCGCCGCGCACGAGCAGGGTCAGCGGGTCCTGCTTGGGGTCGAGCTTGAGCTCGAAGGAGTCCTGCCAAAGCTCGCGGTCCATGTCGCGCTCGCCGCTGTCGCGGCCGAGGTGCTGCTCGAAGCGCTGGTCCAGCGCCGCGGAGAACTCGGCCAGCGGGGCAAGGTCGGCCAATGGGCGGCCGATGTAGGCCGACAGCGGCAGGCGCAGGATGCGCGTCGCGCCGGGGTTGACGGTCTCGAGGAAGCCGTCGGCGTCGATGACGAGGACGCCGGCGGTCAGGTTGTCGAGGATGGTCTGCAGGTGGGTGCGGGCGGCGTCCAGCTCGGCCACGGTGCGCGACACCTGCGCGCGCGCGTCGGCCAGTTGGCCGGTCATGTCGGCGAAGGAGCGTGT
>NZ_JBFULE010000238.1:0-6981 GCF_056400485.1 Roseateles sp. P5_B10 | reverse complement strand
AGCCGGAGATGTTCACGGCCGGCAACGGAACGCAGTACATGATGCCCACGGCAAACGGCAGCGTTACACCGGCTGACGGTGTCGGCGGGAAGGTTCAAGTGCTGGTCCATGTGACCAACACCCACCCGACCGCGCAGGTAACCGCGCAGACTGACGACACTGGGCGCATCGTGCAGATTGCTGTGGCCGAGGTGGCTGGGCAGATCAGCTCCAACAGCGGGCCCGTGTGGTCGGCGATGCGTGGTGCAACCAACGTGCAGGGCCGCCTATGACCACGCCAGCCTACCCCTTCCAGATCCGCAGCGTGCTGGCCACTAAGAGCCGGACGCAGCCGGCGGCGTTCCGCCTCAACGAGCCGCGGCGCGGGTTCGGGTACGCCCAGGCCAGCGGTACCGACGTGCCGGTTTTCTGGGACGTGTCCTTCCGCTTCGATGCTGAAGAGGCCTTCCTATTTCAGCTGTGGTTCGACCAGGTCCTGCAGAAGGGCGTGCTCGAGTTCGCCATGGCGCTGCGCACCGAGTTCGGCATGGTCACACATATCTGCCGCTTCCTGCCTGACGGCCTTCTGCCGGCGGACTCGGCGGGCAGCACCTGGAGCTACCGCGCCACCATCATGGCCCGCAAGCTCATCGTGCCGGCGGAGTGGGACGGGGCGGGCGAGATGATTCTCGGTCTGCCGGACTGGCGCGACTGGTTGGATTTCCTCGACATCACGGTCAACCTGGAGATGCCCGAGCCACTTGACCCGTCTTACCGCGRCTGGGCCTCGCCGCTGGACCTGTCCATGACCATGCTGATGCCGGCGGTCTGATGGACAAGCGAGAATTTTGGAGCTCAAAGAGCCCGCTGCCCGAGTTCCATGCGATCACCTTCGAGCACACGGCGTTCAGCGTGCCGTTTCGTCTCGTTGCCAACCAGTTCGCCGAGGTGACGCTTGGCGGCCATGTGCACACGCCGGCCCCGATGACCATCAAGGCGCCGGACTCAAAGGGCGACGTGCAGCCGAAGCTGACGCTGGCCTTCCCGCGCCAGGTCGTCGGCCGCGAGTTCAAGCGTCAGCTTCGGTTGGTGACTGCCTCGGGCTCGCGAGAGCCTATCCGGGTGACCTATGCGATCTACTTGGGCGACAAGCTCACGCCGGAGATCGAGTGGCGGTTGTATGCAGCCGAAGCGGGAGGCGTGGCGTTCGGCCAGGACACGGTGCAGGTCACGGCGACAGACGACAACCCGATGCGGAGAGCGGTGGCGCCGATCTACGAACCCGGCGTCTTCACGGGGTTGGAGTTGATCTAGCTCCCTAGCATCAGGCAGGGTGAAAGCCCTCATGAGCCCCGCCGATTTCGTGACGCGTGCCCTGGCGCTGCAATGGGTTCGCTGGCGAAGCGACTGGTCCGCCGTCGACTGCTTTGGCCTCGTTTGCCTCTACTTCCGTGAGGTGCTCGGCATTGAGCTCGGCGCGGTGCCGCACACCGACATTGCGAGCGGATTTGCGTCCGCTCTCGGCTGGGCACAGTGTGAGCAAGGCGACGGCGCTGTCGCCTTCATGACCTGGCGTGATGGTGCGCCCACCCACTGCGGGCTCGTGCTGCCCGGTGCCATGTTGCTGCACGCCGATGGCGGCGAAGGCCGCGCTGGTCGCGTCAAGGTCACACGGCTCGCGGCCATGCAACGGGCGCGGCCAGACATTCGCTTTTACCGCTTCGCGCCATGCTGATCATCCAGAACGACCCAGCAGGAGTCACTGGCCGTCAGCGCTTTGACTGGGATCATGGTGTCTCGCTGCAGGAAAACATCGAGCGCCACCTGAGCGGCGGCGGTGACTGCGAGATCACCATCAATGGCTGCGCGGTGAACCCGCTGCGCGACCCGCGCATGGATATGCCGCCGTCAGTGATGGACTGCGTTGTCGTGTCGCGCAGGCCAGCGGGCGTCGAGGAGATTGGCTACATCATCGTCGCGCTGTTGGCGGCGGCGGTGGCCTACGCCATGATGCCGAGCCTGCCGGGCTCGAACGTCGGCAAGGAGAGCCCGAACAATTCACTGACGGCCCAGACCAACGTGGCGCGGGCCTACCAGGCGATTCCCGACGTCTACGGCTACCGCCGCTGCTGGCCGGACCTGATCCAACCGTCCACGGTCGAATACATCGACCACGTCAAATACGTGACCGAATGGCTGTGCATCAGCCGCGGCGAGGGGACGATCTCGGAGGTCCAGTACGCAGAGACGCCGATCACGGACATCGACGGGGCGAGCTACGAGGTGTTTGAGCCGGCGGCCGGGCCAGGCTATCCGGAGGGCCGGTCGACGACGATCCTGGACGTGCAAGAGACCTTCGCCAGCGACGAGGTCAACGGTCAGGAGATCAGCCCCGCAATCCCATTCCCGGCAGTCACCGGAGCGGCAACGCTGAGCGCCACCGCCTCATCGACATCGTTCACCCTGCAACTGACAGACGGCCCCGACCTGGCCAACCTGAAATCCGTCTCGCCGAGCGGGCTGGCATCCGTGACCTTCTCCTACGGCGCTGGCCCAACCGTCTTTGACGAAACAGTGACGGTAGATGCGTTTGTCGTCGCCTCCGGCTTCTGCACCTTCACCTTCACAGGGACAGCCTGGGGCACCACGGAAGCCGGCGCGGTCACGGCGCTGAGCATCACGCCGACCGGGTCTACCGCTACGGTTGTTGGCCCGTTCACGCTGCCAGTGAACTGCGAGCGCATCCGCTGGAATACCGTGTTCCTGCGCGGCCTGAAGGGCTCGGTGACGATCCGCGCCGAGTGGTGGAAGGTCAACGGCTCCGGTGTCGAGATCGGCGGCACGCGGCAGCACCAGGATGAGACCTTCACGGCCGACACCTATGACCAGCGCTTCTGGACAACGCAGGTCACCCCGTCGGGCGGCTCTGGCCGGTATCGCGTGCAGTTCACGCGCTCGACCCCGGAGATTGACGACGGGGGCGCGGACGTTGCCAAGCTCGAAGAGGTCTACGCGGTCCGCCACTACGCAGAGAAGGTGCTGCCCGGTGTGACGGTCATCCGCGTGACGACCAAGGCAACAACCGAAGCGACAGGCTTCAGTGACCGGAAGTTCAATGTGCGCTGGCTCAGGCATGTCCGCGAGCTGTATTCCGACACGCTCAGCTCATCGCRCAACTTCGCGCGGGCGATGTTGCACATCTGGACCATCGCCGGCAACGACGCCACCGGCATCGATGTCGACGCGCTTGCGGCGATCAACACCGAGTTCGGTGAAAGCTCGGAGCTGTTGCGCTTCGACAGCAGCTTGGACGATGCAGACGCCAGCCTCGGCGAGCGGATGCAGCTGGCGGCGAACACGGCTCGCTGCGTGGTCTGGCGCGACGGAGCGAAGTGGACGGTGACGCGTGACCAGGCGCGGCCCTACCCAGAGCTGCAGCTCGACTATCGCAACCTGGCCGCTGGCGGCGATTCGGCGATCAGCTATGCCGCGCACCTCCCGGCCTCAAACGATGGTGTGGAGGTCGAGTACGTTGACGAGGCGAGCCAGTCGAAGAAGGCCTATGTGCGTCTGAACATCTCGACCGGCGCACCAGTTGTTGGCGTCAGCCGCAACCCGAAGAAGATCAAGATGACCGGTTGCGCCACGCTTGCCCAGGCCGACAACCGGGCCCAGCTTGAGGCCCGCCGGCTGATCTACCAGCGCACCAGCGTGAGCGACACCGCGTTGTCTGACGGTTCGATCCTGGGCCTTGGGTCGTTGGTGCGGTGGGTGGACCCGAACGACTTCCTTGGCGACGATGGGCTGCAGGCCGGGGAGGTTCTGTCGATCAGCGGCGCCTTCATCACGACCAGCGAGCCCTTGGACTGGAAGGGCCAGGGCTCCGGCCGGATCGTCTTCACCGGCGCAGACGGCCACCAGCTTGGTGCGCCGGTGATCTGCTGGCCGTCCAGCGCCGGAGCGGAGCTGGACACCGTCCCGGCCGGGCTCTACGTGGCAGACCCAAGCCGGCAACTTGGCAGCCGCTACTCCTTCGCGGTGGGCCTCACCGCCGCCGAGCTTGAGGCCGCGGGGCTCTACACCGTGACCGAGATCAAGCCGGCGGCTGACGGAACGGCGTCCCTAAGCTTGGCGCAGTACGACGAGCGAATCTACGAGGCTGACGCATGACGACCCCCACCGCCAATCCGATCCCGAGCAAGTCCCCCCAGGATCTGCTGTTCAACGCGGAGAAGATCGACGAGATCGTCAACAGCCCCAGCGCGACCTACCTGGATCGCTTTGGCGTCCCACGCCTGACGCTGGCCGGCGTGGCCGCTGGCGGCACCGATACGGGCATCGAGGAGTTGACGGGGCGCCTCACACAGCAGGAATCCGCTGCGAAGGACTTCTGGGCGGCCGTGCGGGGCAACCAGCGCGACGTCCACGTCTTCATCAAGGGCGACTCGACGGGCAACGATCCGACGGAGTGGCCGCGCAAGCTTGCTCAGCTGCTTGGGCCGCTGATCCCTACGCACGATTTCAAGTACCGGCTCTTCGGGCTGGGTCAGACCGTGGCGAACGGCGGCACCGAGACCTGGGGCAGCTACGAGACCATCCAAACCGGTACCGGTCCGATGCTGCCGGACGCCAGCAAGAACACGGTCTATTTTCACAACGCCTCGGTTGCCGGCGTCAACAGCTGGTTCTTCATGGGCGCCCGCGAGGCGGTCATTTTCGACGGAACAAAGCCTGACGTCGTGTTCGACAACCTGGGCCACAACCACGGCACAGGCTCGGAAGAAGACATCATCCTGGCCGAGACGATCATCAGTCTGTCTCGCATGCRCTTCCTCGCGCCGCAGGCGGCCATGATCGTGATGCTGCAGAACCCGCGCACGGATCTGCCGGACAGCACCAACATCAACACCAACGGCCCCGGCTTCTCCGCCCGAGCAGTGTCAGCGCGCCGGCGTGCCGCAAGCCTGCACGGCGCGGCCGTCGTCGACTACTACACCCCGTTCAAGAAGGTTGACGACGCGTCGATCTACATGGGTGACACGGTGCACCCGAACGAGGCGGGCGCCGACACGCTCATCGTGCCGGCCGTGATGCGCGTCATGGCCGAGCCGGCGGACCTGACCGGCCCGTCGCCGACCTACATCAACCCGCTTGAAGAGGCCGGCCAGAACCTCGCCTCGAATGGGCGATTCAGCTTTTGGAAGGGCGCGGCGCCGGATGACTTCAGCTTCGTCAACTGCACGCCGAGCAAGGACCTTTCCAAGTCAGACGGCGCGCTCTACAGCTGCAAGGTCACGATCAATGCCGGCACCGACCCGGCGATATTCCAGGACCTGACGCGGCACCTGGCCCAGTACCGCGGCACGACCGTCTGCCTGGCCGTGCTGATGGAGCGATCAACGACCGCAGGCCTGCTGACTTCGCGCGTCGCCCTTGAGACCACGAACAACGACGACAACCCGAACTTCACGAGCTTCCCGCGCGAAGTGCCGGCCGCTAGCGGCCCCGAGGTTGCCTATGCGTTCGTCACGATCAAGCGCAACGCGACTGAGTTCAAGCTGAGGATCTACGCCGGCGCGGCCGATGGCAGCGATTCGGGCAAGAGCTTCAATCTCTACTGGGTCAGCGTTGTGCCCGGCCTACTGCCGCGCAGCGCCTCCCGTGAGGACGTGCGTAATCAGTTCGTGCTCGACTACTACGCCGATGCGAACGCGGGCAAGGTCTCTGGCACGGGCGGCACGCTGACGGCTGCGGCCGGCGTACTGACGCTGACCGGCGCGTCCGGTGCGTCCGACTGCTATGTCAACGCGCCTTCGCTGACCCCGGGCAAGCAGTACCGAGCCAAGTTCAACGGCAACGACTGCACCGGCAACACGGGCGGCAACTGGTACATCCGCAACGGGGCAAACGGCGGCGTCTCCGACATCGCCAGCAGCACCTGGACGGAAGGATCTGCCGCAAGCATCGTGTTCACGGCGCCGAGCAATCCGGTGTCTGTCCGCGTGAGCGGGTACACCGGCACGACCGGCTTCATCCTCGATCAGTGGTCCATCACGCCAGTGGAATCCGGCATCTCAACGCCGGTCAGCATCCCGTTGACCAGCTGCAAGTCGGCGGCCGGCGCTGGCCTCACGACGACGGCATCGGCTGGCAATTTCCGCATTAAGAACACGCACGGGACGGAGACCTATCTCGAAGGTGAGGGTGCGAACGGCGGTAGCGTGAACGACTCGTTCACCGTCGAGGTGCCGCTGCCACAGGACTACGTCGGAGGCCGCGACGTCACGATCACCGTCAACGCTCAATACGCCGGCAGTGGCGTCGCGGGCTCCACAAAGAGCCTGACGCTGGACGCTCGCCGAATCGGAGACGACGGCGCCCAGGGCGCGGTCAGCCTGGCTCCTTCGGCCGTCACGCTGACCGGCGCTGCAGCGGACTACGCGCTGGCCATCTCGGGTGCCACGCTGAGCACGGGCGGCCGGCTGGCGCTCAAGTTAACGGGTCTGCTGCAAGAGACCGGCGGCGTCAACATTTTGAACATCCGAGTCAACTCGCTGAGGCTGTCATGAACCTGGAAAAACTCCCCCAGCTCGGCGACCCGAGTCTGGGTGATGCGGTGGCTACGGCCAGCGGCGCATTTCCGATCGTGCTGGGCTACTGCCTGGCCGCCGGATGGGAGTGACATGGTGCAGACCAGAGAAACCGACCGCATGGGGCTGGATCCGCTGGCTGGACGCGTGACCATCGACCGAAAGATTCCGCTCTGGGGCTTGCTGGGGGTGGCTGGCGCCATTGCTGGGCAGGCCGTGCTGCTCTGGAACGGCCAGCAGCTGCAGGCCCAGCGACTGGACGAGTACGGCGCCAAGATCGTCGCCCTCACCCTTGAGGTGAAGGAGATGAACAACCAGCTCAGCGCCAAGGCCAGCAAGGACAACGAGCAGGACTTGCGGCTGAACGAGTACAGCCGGCGCCTGCTGCTGCTTGAAGGCGAGCGCTACGGGG
>NZ_JBFULE010000237.1:0-6984 GCF_056400485.1 Roseateles sp. P5_B10 | reverse complement strand
CTCCATGGACAGGGCGTGGCGCCTCCCAGTGGAGTTTCAACTGGCCGATCTACAGCAATCAAACCGGCTGGTGGTACATGTACTACGAGGCGGTGGACGCGAATGAAAGTGTCGTGGCCAAGGGCATTGGCGCTTATTTTGTTGAGCAGGACGGCCGAGTCACGCAAACCTCGATGACTCCGGACTCCATCCCGGACTACCTCACCCTCACCCCTCCCGCCAACACGACCGACTTCACGCTGAAGTACCGCGTGAAGGGCTCGAACAGCGCCTGGACCACCGTGACGCGCGGCAATGGCCTGATCATTGACGGCAACCGGTTGCGACTGCCCGCCTCTGGCTTGATGCCGGCCGGGGGCGCTCCCTACGCGGAGTACGAGTACACCTACGAAGCAAAGAACGCCAGCGCCGCCATGCTGAGTAAGGGCGGTGGCGCCTTCCAGGTCGTGAAGTCGGGCGTGGTGGTGCCCACCTCGTCCTACCAGGAGCGCGTGCCGCTGCAGCCCATCGTTTTCAAGGGGTCTGCGGGACGCAGCGATGCCACCTATATGCGGGTGACCTATACGTCGACGACAACCGGCTTGCCAGTGACGGTTGACTTGCTTGGTGCCTGGGTCAGCACGCCGCTACCGGGCTACTTCCAGTACACCTGGGACAAGCCTTTCGACGGCCGATCCATCAATGGCGAAGAGAACTACAACATCCAACTTGCCCTGTGCAAGGACACGAATGGCACGCCGGTCAAAGACGAAGCCGGCAACGACATCGTCACGCGCGGCGTGATGAAGGTGGGCGGCTCCTTTGAGAAGCCCTGGGAGATCAAACAGAACGTGGTGTCCATCACCAAGGACGCCCAGGTCAAGCGCTTCCAGACCTGGAATGCCTTCGGCGAGGTCGCCTCGGAATTTGATGAGCGCGTGCTGGAGCGCGCCCAGGCCCAGGTCGCGTTCTACAACAGTACCGCCAGCGGCCTCAAGGGCGCCAGCCCGTATGTTGTCGACGCCAGTGCGGTGAAAACCGAGTTCGTCTACAACACCCTCGGCAAGCTGATCAAGAAGACGGACCCCCAGACGTTTGAGACGATGGAAAACGGCTTTATCCGCCGTATCCGCCCCCTCACCGAGTATGGATACGACCTGCTTGGGCGCCTGACCGTCAGCACCGACGCCAACAAGCATCAGAGCAAGGTCCACTACGACGGCGATGGCGACGGCAATCGCATTCAATGGGCTGCTGACAATGGCCAAAGCAAGCAGCTCACTGACATTTTCGGGGACGTGCGCTTGCTCGAGAACGCACTCCACGCGCAGACCSAACAGGGCTACGACGCACTTGGTCGACTGACCTCGGTGCACCGCAAAGGCGTGTCCCGGGTGCAGGACTTTGGCGCGACTGAGTTCTCCGGCACCGCGCCGGTCACGGCCGATACTTTCACCTACTACAGCTATGACGCGCTGGGCCGGCGAATCAGCCACACCGACGCCCTCGGTCAAGTCGACAAGACCTGGTACGACGATTTAAATCGCGTCGTCAAGACGCGCAGCGCCGCCAACCGTGAGACCAGCTACAGCTACGAATTTGCAGCGGCTGGCGTGACCGGTGCCGGCGCAGTGTTGGGCGTAGGCGGGGCCAGCGTCGGCGGCTACAAGCTCACCACCACCAGTGCCGATGGTCGCACCACGGTCGATAAAACTGACTACTTCGGCCGCACCACCTGGCACCAGGACCTGGCGGGCCGGGGCTACACCTACACCTACAACCTGGCCGGCCAACTGGCCAAGCAGACCAGCACCACCGGCCAGAACATCGAATACACCTACCTGCAAAACGGCATGATCGCCGAGGCGCGTGACTTGGGTATGCACACCTTGAGCCGCTACGGCTACGACGATGCAGGCAACCGCACCAGCGAGTCCTACAGCCAGCTGCAAAGTGACAACGCCACCATCAGCAGCAGCTACCAGACCAGCACGATCGCCTACGACGAACTCGGCCGCATCGCCCGCGTGTGGGACGGCGTCGCCGAAAGCACCGGCTACGACCTCGCGCATACCCACGATGTGCGCTACGAGTACGACGCTGTGGGCAACCGCCGCGCCGTGCACGCCCTCTACTGGCACCCGCTGGACCGCAGGCTGCGCGCCGAAGAAGTCTTCTACTACACCTACGACGAGGCCGACCGCTTCACCATCACCAAGGGCATGCTCAACCGCCGTGGCACGTCCGAGACCGACACCGGCGCCAGCATCAGTTTGGGGTTCTCTGGCTCACAGGCCGTCAAGATCGGCTACGACAAGGCCGGCCAGCGCACCTCGGCCACCACGGTCGATGGCACCGTCGAGACCTACACCTACAGCTCCGACGGCTATCTCGAAGACACCTACATCAAGACCGCGGCCATCACCGCCCCGCAGCTGCGCGCGCGCCGCCGCGTCGACGCCATCGGCCGCACCGTCGAGTACAAGGAATGGAGTGCGGACAACAACACGGTTGAGTCCACCGCCAGCAGCTACGACAACGACAACCGATTGCTCACGCAGAAGTTCGTCAGCACCAACACCCTCAATCCCAGCAACAACAGCAACTACACGCTCACCTACAGCTACTACAAGGACAAGAGCGATCAGCTCGCCAGCTGGGATGGCGCTGGCGCGCTGGCCAGCGTCAGCCAGAGCGGCATCACCACCCTTTACACCTACGACTATTGGGACGACGCCAAGCAACTCCTCATTACCAAGCGCACGGCCGACCAGAACACCACCACCACACTGGGATACGACCTCAACGGCCACATCAAGAGCAATGTCGATGCCGGCACCGGCATCACCCAGGACTACATCACCAACGCCAACGGCCAGGTGCTGCTACGCATGAACTCGGGCACGCCCTACCAAAACTACTATTACGCCGACGGCCACCGGGTCGGCGAAGTGGGCAACGTGCCGGGTGAAAAGTCGCGCATGAGCTACGCCGAACAGCTCTATCGCAAAAGCGTTCCCGAAACCGCCGATCAGCGCCGTGAGCGCTACAAGCGCCTGAATCCCGTCACCAGCGTCGACTTCGACCAGAACTACGAGCCCATCAACGACAGCTACCCCGGCAGGGCCGCCAGCAACTACGCCGTGCGCCGCAACGGCGAGACGCTGCGCTCCGTGGCCCAGGCGTTGTGGGGCGACTCCAGCATGTGGTACCTCATTGCCGAGGCCAACGGCATGCTCGACGACACTTCGCTCAGCGCCGGGCAGGTGCTGGTGATTCCCAACAAGGTCACCAACATCCACAACAACGCCAGCACCTGGCGGCCCTACAACCCCGGCGAGGCCATCGGCAATGTGGACCCGAACTGGAGCGCGGCCAACATTCAGGGGATCAAGGACTTCCCGGCGAAGCTTTCGGAATTGATCTCGCACGCCATCTCGTCGGCGATGTGGACCACCAGCAGCCTAGGGAGTTCCAGCAGCTACAGCTACCAGCCGGCCTATTCCGATCCATTCGGCTTTGACCGGGCATTCTTTGGGAATGGTGCCAAAGAGAAGGACGATGCGGCGTTGGACAAGGCCAAGAAAGCGCTCAAGAGCGGAGACATCGCCCAGCAGCGCGAGGCCCTGACGGGGCTGGTGAGCCGGCCGGAATTCACAGGCGCAGTCGCGCAACAGGTTGCCATCCAACAGCTGTTGGATGTCTCCTACAACTTCTCCGCATCGCTGGGCACTCCGCTTGACAGCGGTAGTGGCATGCAAATGGGCGCCGTGAGCGTGGCCGGTTGGAATTGGAGCGGGCAGGGGCTGGGGGCGTTTGGCAATGCGATTAGCGAAAGCCTCGCGCAATCGAACGATCCGCTGGGCGACTTCATTGCCAAGAACAAGAACTGGGCGCATGTGTCCGTCGGGCCAATTGGCAGTGCAAGCCAGCGCGGCGAGCCCGCCACGTTCGGGCGGGCGGTAGCTCAGGCCCGGGATGCGCGAGACGCACAGTTGGAAGAGATTGGCTTAGTCCGAAGCACAAGCAAGAGTGGGGGCTTCGTTGCTGCGCCGCGAGACTCGAACGCAGGCCGCAGCGCGGTCGACGTCGCATTGGATCGTTCGCTAGAGCTAGATGACCCGTTGGCAGGCCCTGCCGTGGCGAACATCCAGTTGAGCAACAACGGGATCGGATACCCCTACGGCCACCCTCTGGTTCAGCCTGTGGTAATCACCGGCCAATCGCTCGCAAGACAGGCAGCACTAGCCGAGGCTGGCAGTGCACAAGGGTGGGCCAACGTCTATGACGAGTACGGCCTCTTCACGATGCCGGGTTCCGCCCCCATCTGGAATCGCATCGTCAGCCCGGCTGCTCGTGCGACGCAACGCGTGGCCGAAGTCGCGGTGGCAATGAAGAATGATCCGTTGCGAGCGGCCTTTGGTGGTGTCAAGGGCGTCGTCAACTTAGTGCCGGAGACAGTCAACCTAGCGATCAATACGGTCAAGCTGGGCCTGAACGGGTACTCGTATCTCTTCGGCGATGCCGGCGCTTCATTCCGGTCCACATCGGCATGGAATGCGCCGGTCTGGGAGGCCCATGGCGATGCTGAGTTGGGCGGAAGCGTGCTGGGCTCGCTGGCCGGTCCAGGGGTTTATAGCCGTGCATTGCGCTTAGGAGCGGCGGGCTATGGCTACGTAGCTGAGACCGCTACAGCAGTTCGCACTGCGGTAGGGGCCAGCGAAGGTTGGTCAGCGCTGGCGGCTGAGCGAGCGGCATTGTTGCAATATGGGGGTAACGGCGTAATACCAAGCCATCCAGAGTTGATGGCAATGGCCAGATTTACTCTCGACTTTGGAACCACCAAGAATGGTGCACTATTCTGGTCGGGTGCGCAAAACATGGAAGTCGCGCAATGGTTTGGCAGGGCCACTGGAAAGACTACGCTTGAACAGACCGCTGGTGGCAGGCTTTTGGACGAGCTAAAATTATTTGATAATATGCCAGGAGCGCAGGCTGCGGCAGTATGGGATGTCGCGTCATTGCGTTTTGCGGAAGGCACCTCGGGGACGGTAAACGCATTTACTAAAGGGGCGACGCCCGTTGGGCCCTATGGGCTTAGAACGTGGTGGAAAATTGAGCGTCCGGCGCTCGAGTTGAATCCCGACGTCAACCGAATTCGTGAATGGAGTTGGACTATGAACCCCAAGGATCTGCCTTGAAGAAGACCCTGCGAATTAGCTTCAATCCGATCGGCCGACTGATTGAGCGGTTTGCCGGAAAATCTCCTTCTGGACCATATTCGGAAGTGGGCGAGAGAGAGATTTTTATAATCGCTCGCGGCGAGCAGGTGATGTACCGGGATAGGCGCGGCGCAGTGGTGGTTGAGATATCCATTCCAGAAAAATGGATTTCCGCCGAGGCTATTAATCTATGGGATGGGGTGCGGTCGGTGTCGGAGGCGGAGAAAGGGGAGATATTTCTTGCGTTGCAAGAATATTTCAAGAAATATCAAAATATTGATATGAAACGAATCTAGAGCGCCTCATGCGAATACTTCTTAAACAAATAAAAGCCTCGCCCACACCTCCTGAGCCGCGCCGGTTGTGATTGCAGGTTCGGGGTCCAGGTTCGCAGGTTCGGGGTTACCCATTAGCCGCCCCCGTCGAGTGGCAAACACGCGCCCCTGCACCGCAAGAGCGCACCTTTTCCCCTTCAAGACTGCATTCCCCGGCGTCGAACTCAACGCGCACTTGGTTCTCGAAGTATTGGCTGCGCCACAGCGCACCAGTCACCCATCAGGATCAAGGCCTTGAACTCAGAGCTTGAAGCGCCGAGCTCGCCACCCCTGGCGGCCTTCACCGCCCCAGAAAACCGTCTGTTCCCCAGCGCGTCCACTCATTGCGGGGCGCGACGGCCCCGCACAGGTCTTGTGGCTGCGTGCCCGTGGTCGCCACGCGCGACACGCTCCAACCCCATCTGGCTCGCGCTGCGGGCGCTGCGAACTCCTTCAACTCCAGGGTGGGATCGACGCGGGCAGGCATTCAGGTCTCATGGTTGTTCCAACCCCAATTTGGCCTTGCCCGCGCCGGCCCTTCTGCGAGCGCTGCCGGGCGCTCCAACGCATGCTGACGCGGCCCACCCCTCATTCAGGGCGTCCGGCGAGGACGCTTGATCGCCGCACAATCTCGCGCCTAGCTTCAACCTCAATCGCCCCCCGCTCTCCATGTCGGACGTTTTCCTCAACTTGACCCAGGCCGAGCTCCTCGCCTTGGCCCTGGACGCCTCGCGCCGCAAAGACGCAGGGCACGCACTGGCCTATCTGAAGGAAGCCGCCAGCCGTGCCGACGTCTCGGCTCAGGCGCTGTTCATGCTGGGCAGCGAGTACGCCCAGATCGGCCTGATGCAGGAGGCCAAGGCCAGCATGGCCAGGGCCGTGGAGCGAGGGGCGGACTTCCCGCTGGCGCGGTTCCAACTCGGCATGCTGCATGTGACGACCCAGGAGCATGAGGCTGCCAAGGCGGTCTGGCAGCCGCTGGCCGAGTTGGGAGAGCGGCACCCGCAGGCCTATCTGGCGACGTTCGGGCGCGGCATGGGSCATCTCATCGCTGACGAGTTCGATGCGGCGATCCAGGTCCTGGGTGAAGGGGTCGCCAAAAACCAGGAGAACGCGCCGCTGAACGCGGAGATGCGCCGCATCATCGATGCCATCGAACACCTGCCCGGCCGTGTGAACCCGCCCTTGGCAAGTGCAACACCGGCGTCCGCCGAAACGCCACCCGCGCCGGTTGCTGAAGTGCAAGGCCCAGAAGCGGACTCGGACCCGAGCCATCTCTTCATTTCGGCCTATACCCAGAGCGGCAAGCCACACTGACACCCGCTAAGGGCTGACAGCTTCGGCTGGAAATTCGAGTCGCTCAGAGCGTCGGCGCAGCTGCTGGCATGCACGCGCAACCCCTCCTCGCAGGCGCTGCGTTCGCGTAACCGTTTACATGGTGTGAACCCGCGGCATACCCACCCCCTGCC
>NZ_JBFULE010000236.1:0-7011 GCF_056400485.1 Roseateles sp. P5_B10 | reverse complement strand
GACCAGAAGGGCAGCGAGGCCAGGACGATGTTTCGCGCGCTGTTCATCGACGCCTATTTCATGCTCGGCGACTGGGGCCGCACCTGGGCCCACATCGAGCCGGCCATCGACGAGATCATCGCCATCGGTCAGCCGATGTCCATCGCCGGCATCGCCATGGCGGTGCTGGAGCCGATGGCGGTGCTGGGCCAGTGGCCACGCGCCGCGGCCCTGCTCGCGGCGCTGGACCACGATGCGCTGGCCCAGTCGCCGCAGGCTGGGCAGCCGGTCTGGCTGGCTTGCGCGGTGGGCGCGCTGCTGCGCGGTGAGGTGAGTGAAGCGCGAAGCTGGTTGCGGCGCCTGGGGCCGCCCGACGAACTCGAGAACCCACGTGTCCGGCAGCGGCTCGCGCTAGTGGACGCCCAACGCTGTTGCTGCGAAGGCGACCTCGCCGGCGCGCTGGCGCGGTTGCCCGACGACGACGCGCCGGGCATGAACGACGAACTGAGGCTGCGCATGCTGGCGGTGCGCTGCCGCGCCGGTGCCGACGCGTCACAGCTGGCTCTGGCCCGGGCGGTGCTCGATGACCCCCGCACCAACGCCACCGCCGCGCTGGAGCTGGCGCAGGCGCTGGGCGGCAAGGTGCTCGCAGCCCGGTTGGAACGCCTGGGCGCCAGCCTGGCCGACTGGCCCGAGATCCAGGCCAGCTTGCGCACCACCTGGCTCTGAACAGGCGCGCCGCAACGGCGCGGCAACGGCCGCGTTCTACCGTGGCGGCACCGCATCTCGGAGCACGCCATGAAACTGATCGCATTCCCGATGGCCGGCCTGCCGGCCGGCAGCGCCCAGACCGACAACGGCATCGACTGGACCGTGGCTGCGGTCGTGCCTGAACCGTGGCTGGTGGGCAGGCTGGCCCGGCGCCGGCTGACAACACGCAGGGCGCCGTTACTGATCAGATGCGCACGACTTGCCGCGGCGGCCTCATTGCTGACCCTGTCGCTTTCAGCGACGGCGGCCGGTGTCTTTGTGGAGGCGCTCCTGCTCACGCAAAGTGCCGACAACGTCATCACGACCGGCTCCTGCACACCCGGCAGCACCGCTTCTTTCGAGTGCGTGGGGTTCGGTCGGTTCATCGGGCTCGGCTCGCCAACGACAGACACCGGCACTGTGACCCATCTGCGTTCGGTATTCGACGCCGGCAACGTCTCGCAGGTGCCAAACTTCGTGATGAACGCCAGGGCACGCGCATTCGCATCCTTCGGCCAACTGCACGCGTCCACCTTCGTCCAGATTCAAGGTGCGGGCGGCAACGACGTCTCCATCGGTGGACGCGCCACGGCGCAATTGACGGATCGCGTGACCATCAACTCGACCGTGCTGCCCGCCGGAACCCCCGTGTCGGTCAAGGTGTTGATGGACGTGAGCGGGCAAGGCGGCGGGCGGCTCTCCTTCGGCATCAACCAGTTCAATCAAAACGTGGACGTGTCGGACGATTTCGGCGGCGACGCGTTGAAGGACTACGAAACGACCTTCTCCGCCAAAGTGGGTGAAAAGGTCAGCGTCACCTATGGGCTCGTGGCCTTTACGCGAATGTTTTCCAACGGCTGGGGGCCAGGCGATGTGCTCAATGGGCGCAACAACAGTGCCGACTACGGCAACTCCGCCTACCTCTACATGGGCGGCCTGGACCCCGCGCTGGGCATCACGCTGCAAAGCGACAGCGGCTTCACCTACGCCGTGCCATCGGCGGTGCCCGAACCTGTCGCGGCATGGCTGCTGCTGATCGGGCTGCCTGTGCTGGCGTGGCGAACTCGCAGGCCGAATCGTCGCGTTTGAAGGGCGTGGCGCGGGGTGCCGGGCCGACAGGCACAAGTCAGGCACCCGTCAGGCACTTCATCCTTCTTCACCCGCTCGATACCAGCCGGCAGCCTGCCCACCGCAGCATCCCTCGGCGGCCCAGCCTTCTTCGGGCCGTCACCAGAAGGGAGGCGTATGCAAAAGTCATTGATAGCGGCGGCTCGCATCGGCGGGGTTGTGGTTCTCGCTTTGCAGCTCTGCGTCGGCGCGTGCGCGGCGCCGCTGGAGGCCGGCATCCAGCGCAAGGTGCGCGAGGCGACCTTTGAAGTCGTCCTGCCCAAGCCGGCCCAGGAGTCCGTCACCTACGACAAGCCCTGGCAGGAGCTGATTCCCTACCAGCTGCGCTCCGACAAGTACGTGTCGATAGGGACTGCCTTCGCCATCGGCCCGAACCAGTACGCCACGGCGATGCACGTGCTGATCGCAGCGTTCGGCGACTCGCGCGGCGAGCCGATGTTGCGCGACGCGGACGGCAAGCTCTATCCGATCGCGCAGATCACCAAGGGCTCTATCGACCAGGACTTCGCGGTGTTCACGCTGGCCAAGCAGCCGGATCGTTCCGCCTTCCTGGAACTGAATGACAAGCCTGAGCTCAACGAGACGGTCTACGCCGTCGGCAACGCACTCGGCGAGGGCGTCGTCATGCGGGAAGGGAACTACACGTCGGACACGCCGGAAGACGAGAGCGGGCGCTGGAAGTGGATGCGGTTCTCCGCGCCGATATCGGGCGGCAACAGCGGCGGACCGCTGATCGACGCCAAGGGCAGCGTGATCGGTCTCGTGCGCGCCATGCGCACCTCCGAGAACACGCTGAACATTGCCGTTCCCGCCGCACTCGTAAAGAGCGCGCCAGACCACCTGGTGAGCGTGGATTCGCGCGCCGTCGCCGGCTTCGCCGTCTTCGACAAGACGCGGTCGGGACGATTCAAGACGGACATCACTGCGCCAAAGAGCTTCGCCGAGCTGTCGGCGGCCTACATGAAGGCGGCGGACGAGTTCAATACGGCGCAGCTGCGCGGGCTGCTCGCCGACAACGCGAACGAGACTTTCCCCCGCGGCAGCGGCAGCGAACGGCTGCTTCACGGCCTCTACGAGCGCAGCGCGCCCGCCATCGTCGTGCAGAACGGCAACGGCAACTGGATCTTCACTCAGCCGAGCTACACGCGGCTCGATCTTGGCCGCGAGGGCTGGCAGGACTCGGCCAACTTCAAGGGATACCTCGTGTTCCACCGGCACAAGCCGAACAACGTCAATCAGGCGAAGTGGTATTCGGACGCCCAGATGGCCAGGGAGGTGGTGCTCAAGGCGTCCCCGGCCACGATCCACATCAATGCCGAGAATGCCAAGATCGTTTCAATGGGCGCTCCGACCGAGGACACCCTCTTCACCGACTCCTGGGGCCGGGTCTGGCAAGTGCGCGCCTGGCACATCACCACCTGGTTCGGCAGCGACTGGCTGGTCGAATTCGACCTGCCCGTGCCCGACGGTACGGTCGGTTTCGAGAGCAGGGTCTCCACGCTGGGGCGCGATTTCCAGATCGAGCGGRTGAAGCTGCTGACCGGCTTCTTCGCGGCGTCCTACGAAGGAAAGCTCTCGCAATGGGACCGCTTCCTGTCACAGCGGGCCCTGCTGCCCAAGCCGCTGGCGGCATCGGTGCTGCATATCGACTTTGGCCGCAGCTTCGCCTTCGACGATCGCCGCTTGGCTTTCAGCTACGGGCCCGAGTTGCAGAAGATCGATCAGGACGGCCGCCTGCGGCTGGACTTCGCATTCACCCGTGACGCCGCGGATGCCCAGTTGGGCATCGCAGGCATCGTGGCCTACAACGCCGACGAGAAGACCGAGATCGACGTCTTCCGCCATGGGACACCCGCAGAGGCCGGGAGCGAGGCCGCGAAGACGGAATGGCGCAAACGGCTTCATCACGCCCATCCCTACGACGGCGTTGCGCTGACCGCGAACGACCGGCAAATGATCAGCACGATCTATGGCGTTGCGGATGCCCAACCGGCCCCGGACGTCCTCTACACCTTCCAGTACCGGGCCGAGACCGGAACGCCGCAGGACCGGATGAAGGCCAAGCTCGACCTGCTGATGCAACAGGCGAAGGTCAACGAGCGCTGATCGGGCGGCGGTACGCTCGCCCGACCGAACCGCGACGGCACGATGGCCGCGAGGATGACGAGGGCGAGAAGGCGGAGGGCCGCTCGCACGGCGGGATGTGGTTGAGTTGATGAGATGCACAGCCCCCTGCTGCCTCGCTTGATCCAGCGCAAGGCCGCACCTACCTGTGCTGCCTAGCATGGCCCGAACCACAACGGAGACCCGCCATGCTGCTGCGCCTGCTTCTGCTCGCCGCGATCACCACGTCCACGCTGGCTCAGGGCGCACCCGCTCTGCCAGTTGTACAGGCTCAGCTGACCAGCCCGCCCTTCGTGCCGCCACCGACCGGGCGCAAGTCGCCGGCCAAGGTGATCGTCGAGCTGGAGGTCGTCGAGAAAGACATGCCCATCTCGGAGGGCGTCAGCTACACCTTCTGGACCTTTGGCGGCACCGTGCCGGGCAGCTTCATCCGCGTGCGCCAGGGCGACACGGTGGAGTTCCACCTGAAGAACCACCCGAGCAGCAAGATGCCCCACAACATCGACCTGCACGGCGTCACCGGCCCCGGCGGCGGCGCGGCATCCAGCTTCACGGCGCCGGGCCATGAATCGCAGTTCACCTTCAAGGCCCTCAACGAAGGCATCTACGTCTACCACTGCGCCACCGCGCCGGTGGGCATGCACGTGGCCAACGGCATGTACGGCCTCATCCTCGTCGAGCCGCCCCARGGCCTGCCCAGGGTGGACCATGAGTTCTACGTCATGCAGGGCGACTTCTACACGACCGGCAAATACCGCGAGAAGGGCCAGCAGCCCTTCGACATGGAAAAGGCCATCGCCGAGCAGCCGACCTATGTGCTGTTCAACGGCGCCGAGGGCGCGCTGACCGGTGACAAGGCGATCAAGGCCAAGGTGGGCGAGAGCGTGCGCCTGTTCGTCGGCAACGGCGGCCCCAACCTGGTGTCGAGCTTTCACGTCATCGGCGCCATCTTCGACAACGTGCGCTTCGAGGGCGGCACGCTGGCGCAGAAAAACGTGCAGACGACGCTGATCCCCGCCGGCGGCGCGGCCATCGTCGACTTCAAGGCCAAGGTGCCAGGCAGCTATGTGATGGTCGACCACTCCATCTTCCGCGCCTTCAACAAGGGCGCGCTGGCCATCCTGAAGATCGACGGTCCCGAGGACAAGAGCATCTATTCCGGCAAGGAGGTCGACTCGGTCTACCTGGGTGACCGCGCCGCGCCCAACCTCGGCGCCGTGACCACCGCCACCGCGGCCGCCGCGGGCGGCACCTTGACGGCCAAGGACCAGATCGCCGCCGGCCAGGCGCTGTTCGCCGGCACCTGCTCGGTCTGCCACCAGGCCAACGGCGCCGGGCTGCCGGGCGTGTTCCCGCCGCTGGCCAAGTCCGACTGGCTGGGACAGGACGCCAAGCGGGCCGTCGGCGTCGTGCTGCACGGCCTGTCGGGCAAGGTCAAGGTCAACGGCAAGGACTACGACTCGGTCATGCCGCCGATGAACCAGCTCAACGACGACGAGGTCGCCAACATCCTGACCTATGTGCTGAACAGCTGGGGCAATGCAGGCGGCAGCGTCTCGGCCGACGAGGTCAGGAAGCAGCGCGCCGCCAAGCCCGCCACCACCAACCAGGCAGCGCACTGATGGCCCTGGCCAGCGCGTTGTTGGGCCTGGCCGGCGCGGCCTATGTGGCCCTGCCGGCCGGCACGCTCAACAGCGTGCTGGCGCGCGACACCGACCGCGAGCCGACGCGCGTCGCGGCCTTCCAGATGCGCGAGACGCCCGTCACGCGTAGCGAGTTCGGCCACTTTCTGTCCACCCACACCGAATGGCAGGCCAGCCGCGCGCCTGAGGCCTTCGCCGGTGCCGGCTATCTGCGCCATTGGGCCGAAGTCAGCGCCGAGGCCGGCGGTGATGACACCCCCGTCACCGAGGTCAGCTGGTTCGCCGCCCAGGCCTATTGCGAGTCCGAGGGCGGCCGACTGCCGACCTGGTACGAATGGGAATACGCCGCCGCGGCCGACGCCACGCGCACCGATGCTCGCGGCGACCCGGCCTGGCTGGCGCGCATCCTGGGCTGGTATGCCCGCCCGGCCAACCGCGCGCTGCCAGCGGTGGGAGGCGCGGCAAACGTCTACGGCGTGCGCGACCTGCACGGCGTGGCCTGGGAATGGGTGGATGACTTCAACGCCCTGCTCGTCAACGCCGACAGCCGCAGCGCCAGTGACCCGGACCGGCTGAAGTTCTGTGGCGCCGGTGCCATCGACCTGCAGGACCGCCAGAACTACGCCGTGCTGATGCGCGTGGCGCTGCTCTCTTCTCTCAGCGCGGCCGACAGCACCGGCAGCCTGGGCTTTCGATGTGCTCGCGAGGTAAAGCCATGAAACGATTTCTGATCTGGGCCTGGCTGTCGCTGGCCGGCGCGGCCATGGCCGCCCTGCCCGGCGATTCGGTCTACCAGCTGGATGCCAGGCTGACCAACCAACAGGGCCAGGTGATCCGCCTGGATGGCGGACGCGGCCAGCCGGTGCTGGTCAGCATGTTCTACACCTCCTGCCAGTTCGTCTGCCCGATGCTGATCGACGCGGCGCGCGACACCGAGGCGGCTCTGACCGAGGCCGAGCGCCGGCGCGTGAAGGTGCTGCTGATCAGCTTCGACCCGGCGCGCGACACGCCGGCCAAGCTGGAAGCCATGGCCAAGGAGCGTGGGCTGGACGCCTCGCAATGGACGTTGGCCCGCACCGACCCGGCCACGGTGCGCAAGATCGCCGCGCTGCTGAAGTTCCAGTACCGCGCCCTGCCCGACGGAGAGTTCAATCACAGCGCCGAGCTCATCCTGCTCGACGGCGAAGGCCGCATCACGGCGCGCACCTCCATGCTGGCCGGCGCGGATGCAAACATGGTCAACGCGATCCGCAAGCAGGTGGCGGCGCGCCAGCCCTGACCGTCAACGGCGGCGCGTCGACACCACGAAGCGAACCAGCCGGCGCTGCGCGTCCGCCGTAACGCCAAAGGACAGCGTGCCCCACTCCCGCTCGTACACCAGATAGAC
>NZ_JBFULE010000235.1:0-7031 GCF_056400485.1 Roseateles sp. P5_B10 | reverse complement strand
GGGCCTGGGCGGTGCCGGCGACGGCAAGCAGAGTGGCGGTGAGGTATGTCTTCATAGATCGAATTTCAGCTCGGCCGAGTAGCTGCGTTGCGGGTAGGGGTGGAAGTTCCAGTATTGATAGTCGTTCAGGTTCTCGATGCCGACGGCGGCGCTCCACTGGCGGTCAATCTTCCACAGCACGCGCAGATCGGCCGTCGCATATTTGCTGACGCCCATGTAGGCAAAGCCGTTCACGTCGGCATTGTTGAGTGTGCGGTACTGGCGGCCGCTGTAGCGGGCCGCGAGGCTGGCGCTCCAGTGCTCGTCGAAGCGCCAGGCTGCCAGGGCGGTGGCGCGCCAGCGCGGGATGTTGGGCTGCCAACGCCCCAGGGTGTCGCCCGGCGTTGCGACAAAGCCGCTGTTGGCCTTGATCCTGGAGTCGGTGTAGGTCGCGCTGGCCGACAGGTCCAGGCCCTTGAGCAGCCAGTCGTTGGCGGCGAGCGTGGCCTCCAGGCCGGTCGTGCCTATCTTGTCGATGTTCTGCACGCGGCTGATGTTCCTGTTGGCCGCCGGGTCGAAGAGGGCCTGCGAGTACAGCGAATCGCGGGTCGTCTCGGCGAACAGCGTGAGGCGCGACTGCAGCGGTCCCCAGGTGGCTTCAGCGCTCAGCTCGGCCGTCCAGGACTTCTCGGGCTTGAGGTTGGGGTCGTTGATGTACGCCGAGTTCGTCGTCGACGTGGCGCCATACAGCTCGGCCACGGTGGGCATGCGAACGGCCCGGCCGACGGAGGCCTTGAGCACGGTGTCGGCCGTGGCCTGCCAGGACAGGGCCGCCTTGGGTGACAGGAAGCTGTCGTTGCGCGCGGCATAGGCCTGGCCGGCYGTGGCCGAGAAGTCCGTGCGTCCGTCGTGGGCCTGCCAGGCTTCAGCGCGCAGGCCCAGCACGGCCTTCCAGTCGGGCGCCAGCAGCCAGGCGTCCTGTGCATAGGCGGCCTGCAGGCGGGTTTTTCCCTGGACATTGGCGGCCATCGCGCCGGGGCCGTCAGCGAGGTAGTTGCCGGCGATGTTGGACGTCAGGTAGCTGAGCCGGTAGCTGTCCTGCTGCAGGCCGAGATCGACGACGTGGTCGGTCCCCGCGGGGCGCCAGATGCCCTTGAGGGCGAGGGTGTTCCAGCCGGTGCCGCTGCCGTCGGCCAGCGTGCCCGCGCCGCCCGTCCGAGCGCCCGGCTGTGGGTTGCCGGCGGTGTTCTGGCGCTTGTCGTCCTTGCGGTAGTCGTAAAGGCTGGCCGCGGCTTCCCAGTCCCATTCACCGCCGCTGCGGCTCTTGACCGACAGGCCGTGCATGACGTGCAGCAGCTGCTCGCGCGTCAACGGGAAGTCGCCACCAGTCGGCGCGGTGAGCTGCTTGCCATCGATGACGACAGGCCCCGAATAGACGGGCTTGCCGCTCGCGTCGCGCAGCCAGCTCTCTGAATTGCCGTCTGAATCGTTGTGCCAGACGCCCATCACATAGCTGGCACGCAGCGTGGGGCTGAGCTCATAAGCCAGCTTGATCTTCACGTGGTCCTGCCGGGTGCTGTATTGCGTGGCCGAGCCCAGCAGATACCAGGGCTGGCCATTGCTGTTGGGCACCAGCACGGCGCCCGTCACCGGGGTGCCGTTGGTGACGGCGGTGCCCGTGCTGGCCAGGCGGTTGGCGAAGGTCAGCGGCTGGCCGTTGCTGTCGGTGCGGTTCACGTTGAGCCACCAGCTGAGGTCGCCGGCGCGGTCGCCTACCGAGGCGCTGCCCTGCCGGGCGCGGTAGTTGGCCTTGGCGCCGTAGAGCTCGAAGGGCTGGGACACATAGCCCAGCTTGGCATGGACCTCGAACTGGGTCGGCATGCGCGTCACGTAGTCGACGACGGCGCCGGCCGAGTTGCCGGGGTAGGCGGCCGAGAAGGGCCCGTACATGACGTCGACGCGCTCGATCTCCTCGGGGGTCACCAGGCCCCAGCGCGGCGGGAAGCTCAAGCCGCCGACGCCGTTGCCCAGGTAGTTGGACAGCAGGATGCCGTCGGCATAGACGGCCGAGCGTGCGCTGTTGCCGGTGCCCGAGGCGCGGCTGGACAGAATGGCGTGGTTGTAGTCGCCGATGTAGCGCTTGCGCACCAGCAGGCTGGGCAGGTACTTCAGCGCGTCTTCCGAGTCGGTCGCGTTGATGCTGCGCGCAATGTCTTCGCGCGTGACGGTTTCTCGAGTCGTTGGGATGTTGGTGGGCAGGGAGCTGGGTGCAACACCCTGCACGCGGACGAGGTCGAGCTTGTTGCGCGGCGTCGGCGTGTTGGGGCCTGCGGCGGCAACTTGGGCCGGAGATGAGGCGTCGTCGCAGTCGTCACAGGCCTGCGCGGCTGGCCACACGGACAGGACGACGCAAGCGGCGGCCGCGCGCGCAAGGGTGGATTTCTTCATGGAAGGGCTGGATCTGGGTCGCGCCGGCGCCCGGTGCGGGCGCCGGCAAAACGCCGGGCCTTGATGGCCGCGGCGGCGGATGACTCAGATCGGCCCGGGTGGGGCGCGTGCGCTGGCGGGGCGCCAGGCGTGGGCAGTGACGGGCGCGGTCCAGAAGCGCTCCGGAGCTTCCAGCACCAGGTCGTCGCGCAACCGCAGCTCGGGTGTCGCGGGAGGCTCGATGAGGTCGGCGGCGCCCAGATGGCAGGCCGGGCAATGGCCTTTGGCCAGCAGGTCCAGCGCGGCCTCAATGGGCTTGGGCTCGGCGGCATTGGCGTTGGACGCCGGCGCGCGGCAGACGTCCTGCCAGGCCGAAAAGTCGCCCCGCGCATGGGCCAGGGCGGCGCTGACGCCAGGTGCCAGCACACCCAGCAGGAACACGGCCACGAGCCACCAGACGTGGCGGCGGGCGCGGGCATGCGTCGGGGCTGACATGGGGGGATTCTAGGTGGCAGCGCCTGCGCGCAGAATGGGGCCACCGCGGCCTAACGCGCCGGACACAGGGAAGCGAGATGAAGCAATGCATGAACAGGCGCGGCCTGCTGACCTGGGCTGGATGCCTGGCCGTGGGCGGCGCGCGGGCCGACGAGCCGGCCAAGCCCAAGCCCAAGCCTACCCGGCCGCCGCTGGAGCGCGTGGCGCCTGACGCTCCACTGGGCCGCCTGCTTGATGGCAAGGAGCCCCGGCTGTCCGACTACGAGGGCAAGGTGGTCGTCGTTAACTTCTGGGCTTCGTGGTGCGGCTATTGCCGCGAAGAATTCCCCTATCTGGACCGGCTGCAGCGGGCCGCTGCCGACCGGCTGCAGGTCGTGTCGGTCAACACGGAGGAGCGCGATGTCTTTCGCAAGCTCTCCCGCGCGCTGGCCGAGCATGTGCAGCTGACGTTGAGCTACGACCCGACCCAGGCCTGCCAGAAGGCTTTCGAGGCGCCGGGCTCGCTGCCCTACACCGTTGTGCTGCGGCGCGACCGCAGCGTCGCGGGCATCAAGACCGGTTGGGGCGAGAGCAGCCTGAAAAGCCTGGTCGACACCGTCAACGCGGCGCTGGCAGCAGGGCCTGCCTGATCCGGTGCCGCCGCCGCTTCACGCGGTAAGCAGCTCGGCCAGCGCCCGTGCCACCACCTGGGTCGCGCGCCTCAGGTCGTCCAGCACCAGGTGTTCGTCGGCCCGCTTGGCATTGCTCTCCAGCACCGTGCGCGGCCCGGCGCCGTAGATGGCGGCCGGGATGCCGTGGGCCGTGTACAGGCGCACATCGGTGTACAGCGGCGTGCCCGAGGTCGGGATGGCCTCGCCGAACACCGCCTCGCCATGCTTCTGCAGCGCGGCGATGAGGGGCGCGGCGCCGGGCAGTGGTTTCATGGAGTTGGCGAGCAGCAGGCGCTTGATGTCCAGCTTGATGCCGGGGCTCTGGGCCACCGTGTTCTCGATCAGCGCGCGCACTTCCGCCTCGACGGCGGCCGGGTCCTCCTCGGGAATCATGCGGCGGTCCAGCTTGATGACGACCTTGCCGGGCACGACATTGGTGTTGCTGCCGCCTTCGATGCGGCCGACGTTCAGGTAGGGGTGGGTGATGCCAGCCACCTCGGAGCGGCGCATCTTCAGCACGTCGTTGTGCGCGTAGAGGGCCGTCAGCAGTTTGTTGGCGGCCTGCAGCGCGTCGATGCCGGTGCTCGGATAGGCCGCGTGCGAGGCCAGGCCGTGCAGGGTCACTTCCATCTGCAGGCAGCCGTTGTGGGCGGTGACGACCTGGTAGCTGAAGCCGGCGGCGATCAGGTAGTCGGGCTTGGTCAGGCCGTGCCTGAGCAGCCAGCCGGGGCCGAGTTCGCCACCGAATTCCTCGTCGTAAGTGAAGTGCAGCTCGACGGCGCCCTTCAGCGGCAGGCCCGAGTTCTTGAGAGCCAGCAGCGCGAAGGTGTAGGTCGCGAAGTCGCTCTTGCTGACGGCGGACGCGCGGCCATAGAGCTTGCCGTCGACGATCTCGGCGCCGTACGGCTCATGCGTCCAACCTTCGCCCGGGGGCACCACGTCGCCGTGGGCGTTGAGCGCAATCGTCGGGCCGTCCTCGCTGAAGCGATGGCGCACGATCAGGTTGGTGACGGACTGCATGCCGGCCGCATGCACCTCGGCGGCGGGCACGGTGTGCTTCTCTGCCTCGAAGCCCAGTTCCGCCAGCAGCTCGGCCGTGCGGTAGGCGTGCGGCGCGTTGTTGCCGGGCGGGGTGTCGGTGGGGATGCGGACGAGGGTCTGGAGGAAGCGGACTTCGTCGTCGAAGTTCTCGCTGATCCAGGCATCAATGCGGTTCTGAGTCATAGGGTATCGATCAAACGTTCAAATGCCCGGATGGACAGGTCGGCGTCATCTACCGTCACCGACTCCAACGGGTTGTGGCTGATGCCGCCATTGCCGCCGCGCACGAACAGCATGGCCTGCGGCAACAGCTCGTGCAGCTTCATCGCGTCATGGCCGGCGCCAGAGGGCAGGCGGTGGATGGGCAGGCCCAGCCCGGTGACGGCGGCCTCCCAGCGCATCTGCCAGGCCGCATCGCTCGGCGCCGCGTTGGCGGCCAACGTCGGCTGCAGTGTGAAGCTCAGGCCGCGGCGCAGGCAGATCTCCTCGAGCTTGGCGCGCACGTCGGCGTCGAGTGCGTCGCGGGCTGTGTCTGTCGTTGCGCGCAGGTCGAGGCTGAAACGGCAGCGGCCGGGGATGACGTTGATGGAGCCCGAAGGCACTTCCAGCATACCGACCGTGCCGACGACGTCCGGCACCGCTGCGGCCCGCTGTTCCGTGAACAGGATCAACTCGGCCACGCCCGCCGCGGCGTCGCGGCGCTGGCCCATGGGCGTTGTGCCGGCGTGGCTGGCCAGGCCGATGATCTCGCCGGTGTAGCGGCGGCTGCCGTTGATGCTGGTGACGATGCCCAGGGGCAGGTCCAGGCTGTCGAGCACCGGGCCTTGTTCGATATGGACTTCGACAAAGCCGAGGTAGCGCGACGGGTCGCGCCTGCAGCCGGCAATGGCTTCGAGCGTGCCCGGCAGGCCGGCGGCCTGCATCGCATCCCGCAGCGTGATGCCGGCGGCGTCGGTCTGGTCCAGCCAGGCGGGTTGGAAGGCGCCGATCAGCGCGCTCGAGCCGAGAAAGTCCGCCGGATAGCGTTGACCCTCTTCCTCGGAGAAGCCCACAACCTCGAGGCCAAAGGGCAGCCGCTTGCCGGCGCGATGCAGCTCGCGCACGACCAGCATGGGCACAAAGATGCCCAGCCGCCCATCGAAGCGGCCGGCGCGTCGCACGGTGTCGTAGTGGCTGCCAGTCAGCAATCGCTTGTCGGCGCCCGTGCCGTTGTAGACGCCCACGACATTGCYGACCGCATCGCGACTGACCTCGTCAAAGCCGCAATCGCGCATCCAGGCCATCAGCTGCTCGGCAACGGCCGTGTGCGTGGGCGTGGCGTAGGTGCAGGTCAGGAAATCGTCCGTCTCGCTGTGCGCGGCGAGCGCAGCAGCCCAGTCCCACAGCTGCTCGCCGAGTTCGGGTTTCACGCCGAACTTGTCGTTCAAGCGGATCTCGGCAATGCGGTGGATCTGGCGCAGGCATTCGGCCCGCTCCAGGTCGGGGTGGGCGCGCAGGCGGCGCTCGAAGGTCGCGATGATCTCGGCGCGTGTGAAGCCCGTGCCGCGCGGCCCGCGCACGGCCAGGATGAAGGGAAAGCCGAAGCGCGTGTTGTAGTCGGCGTTGAGCTTCTGCAGCTTGGCAAACTCCTCCGGCGTGCAGGCCGTCAGCCCCGCCTTCTGCTGCTCGTGGGTCGACTCGGCCGTCAGCTCGCCGGCGACGGCCGCCTTGCCGGCCAGCTCGGGGTGGGCACGGATCAAGCCGAGCTGCTCATCGACGCTGGCTTCGCGCACCACGCGGGCCAGGGCGACCTTCAGCGCAGCCAGGGTCTTGAAGGGACGGGCTGCCGCGGCGCGCTCGGCGATCCACGGCGAGTGTTCATAGGTGCCGTCCAGCAGCGCGACGAAGTCGCTAGAAGTCGCGCCATTCAGCAGCGTGATGCCGTGGCGGACGTGCGTTGCGTCGAAGTCTTTAGCCGTCATGGGTGAATTGAACGTACAAGGATGTTGGTGATGCAAGCTGGACTTCTTGTAGTCAGCGTCACCGTGGTTTTGGAGTTCGCGGGCTCGATCGGCGGTACATAGAGGGTCGAACGCATGTAAATGTGATGCCCCAGGTCCATATGAGTCGACTTCCAGCCGGCCTGCTCGAACAACTGGTCGAGTTGCAACGTGCGGTCGCAACCGAGGCCGTTGAAAGGCGCCGTCTCCCAGTCGATGTGCAATTGAATTCCCTTTGGGGATTCAAAGATTCCGACGTGAATTTCCTTGCCTGCATTGTTCGATATGAGCCCCGACAGAAAGCGATCGGCGCCCAAGTTGGGCTCTTGTTCTCGGGTTCTCTCGATGTACTCCGCACCGAGATAGGCCAGGATTTGACGGGCAGTGAGTCGTGGAATCGCCGGGAGCAGGTCCGCCAGGTGATTCCAGATCGGCACCAGGACGCCCTCACCATCCAGAG
>NZ_JBFULE010000234.1:0-7031 GCF_056400485.1 Roseateles sp. P5_B10 | reverse complement strand
TGGTTCTGGTAGCCCGAGCCGGTCGCGGCAGTGAAGCCGACGAAAGCGTCGTTGGTGCCCAGGGCCGAGCCGATGTCGATGTCGATGTTGAAATCGGTGATGAGCTGTCCGACGGCGACTGTCGACTGTCAAACCCCTCGACACCACCTAATTTGGCGGCTTCAGGGCCCGTCGATAATCCGCGCCCCATGTTGACGACACCCCAGGACACCGACGACACCGCGCGCCCCGATCGCGTGGAGGACTACTTCCGCGACGGCGCCGCGCCGGCGGATGCGCTGCTGTGGTGGCAGCTCGAACGCCAGGACGCCTTGCAGACGGCGCTGCGGGCGCTGTTCCAGGGGCCCGCGGGCCTGACCCGGCTGCGGCTGTGGGTGTTTTTCGAGCTGATGGCGCTGCGCGAGTCGCGGCTGACGCGCGAGGCGCTGAACCAGGCCTTCCACGTGCTGCGCGACGAGGTGCTGGACAACGTGCTCAAGCGCCTGCGTGAAGCCGAACTGCTGGCCTGGGACGCGACGGGGCAGACCTACGCCGTCACGCCGCTGGCCCAGCAGCTCGTGGGCCTGCTGCAGCCGCTGACGCAGGAGGAGGCGCCCGACGGCGACCTGGCCTCGCTGCTGGCCGGCGTGGCCGGCGCCCACCAGCTTGGCACCTTGCAGCCGGCCCAGCTACAGCATTTGCTGGCCCAGCTTTCGCGGCTGTACGACGAGTTCGCCGACGCGATCGCGAGCGGCAGCGAGTTCGCCTTGCGCCGCGCACGCACCCGCTTCGAGAAGGCGCTGACGCTGGTGGATCGCGCTGGCGAGGCGCTGGGTGCCATCATTGCCCAGGCCGAAGCCGCCGGCGACGCTCGCCTGGAGCGCCTGGCCCGCGAGCTGGGCCTGGCGCAGGCGCGGCTGCTGGCCATGGCCAGCCAGTTCAACCGCGCGCTCCAGCAGGCGGACCGCCAGCGCGTAACACTGGGTTCCACCGGCATCACGACCACCGATGTGCGCCGCTGGCTGCAAAGCCAGGGCGACCTTGCCAAACTGCTGGCTGATGGCTGGGAACGGCCGGTGCACCCGGTGCTGGTGTCCCAGCACGACCTCGTTGACACCGCGGAAGCCGAATTTGAGCGCGACCGGCCCAAGCCTGCCGAGATCGCAGCGCTGCCCCAAGGCCAGGCCGCGCCCACTGGCGAGCTGGCCGTCATGCAATTGCCGCCCGACATGGACCAGATGCAGGCGCTGCTGACGGCCTGGGCGGCCGCCGATCCCATCGAACGCGACCTGTCGCCCGCGGTTCTTGGCGACAGCTATGCCCGCGCCGCCTACCGCGCCCAGCTGCTGCCGCTGCTGGGCGACGCGCAAGCCCGACACCTGAAGGGCGCCACCGGCGACATGGCCCGCCAGCCGTGGAGCGTGCGCTGGTCCGCCGAACAAGGCCCCGTCGACGACGAGTTCGTCAAATGGATGAGCCGCGGCGTCCTCACACCTGAATCTTCTTCATGAGCCAACCTCTCGACGACGCCGCCCAACTGGCGGCGCAACTGCTGGCCCGGCGCTGGCTGCCGCGCAGCCACCCGCTGGTGCGCCGCGCGTTGATCGACACCGAGCTGTGGACCCTGCTGGGCCAGCGCCTGGGGGCCGTCGGGCTCAAGGTGGTGGACAACGTGCACGCCGACCACATCGCCGTCGCCCTCGTGCGACCGGCCGAAAGCGCCGTGTTCGGCGAGATGGGCCTGGCCGCTAACAACAACCTCGATCTGCCGCGCGATGGCGTGGCGCTGCTGGTGGTGCTGTGGTCGCTCATCGTGTTGCCGAAGCGCCAGCGCCAGGTCGCGCGCAGCGACGCCATCCACGCCGGCCAGGGCGAGATGTTCGCGGCCGACAAGCCGCTGCCCCAGGCCGCGAGCGTCGCGCCGCTGATCAGCTACCGCAGCCTGCTGGCGGACTTTGGCGACCAGCTCGGCAAGAAGCTGCGGCTGGACACCAACCTCAAGCTGCTGGAGCGCCACGGCTTCATCACGCGCCGCGGCGAGGACATTGCCGAGGGGCCGCTGCTGGACCTGCTGATCGACTACGACCTGCTGGCGCCGCGCATCCTCGATGGCGCCATGGGCGACGTGCTCGCCCGCGCCGGCCACCCGGTCGCCCGCCCCGAAGAAGCAGAACAACAAAACCTCGACGACTGATGTTCCACCTGCAATCGCTCGAACTGCTGCACTGGGACTACTGCCAGCGCGTCACGCTGCCGCTGGACGGCGCCATCATCACCATCGCCGGCCCCAACGGCTCGGGCAAGACCACGCTGCTGGACGCGATGCGCACGCTGCTTGGGCTGGAGTGCTCGGGTGGCCGCACCTACAAGACCTATGCCCGCCACGCCAACGCCGAGACGGCGTGGCTGCGCGCGCTGGTGGACAACCGCCCGCGCTCGCGCCAGAACAGCAGCCGGCCATTCGCTTCGTCGCTGCTGTACGGCGACCAAGTGACGCTGGCCTGCCGCATCGAGCGCCACGGTGGCGACTGGGTGCGCCGCTACACCATCCTCGACGGTGCGCATGAGATCGAGCAACTGGCCGAAAAAGGTGACCGCGACTGGCTGGGCATCGAGGCGTGGAAGAAGCGGCTGGAAGCGGCCGGCCTCACGCGCGCCATCGGTCGCGTGCTGGCGCTGGAGCAGGGCCAGACCGACCGGCTCTGCGAGCTTTCTCCAAAGGAGCTGCTGCGCCTCGTCTTCGAGGTGTTCGGCGACCAGGAGGTGCTGGACCGCTACGAGCAGGCGCGCAGCCATCAGCAACACCTGGGCAAGGAAGTCGAGCAGGCCGGCGCCGAGTTGGCGCACACGCAGGCGCAGTTGAGCGACCTGGCCAACCGCGTCAACAGCCACCGCCAGTACCAGCTCAAGATCCAGGAGCGCGAGCGCCTGGCCACCGAAGTGCTGGCCGTGCTGCGCTGGAGCGAGGCGCGCGAACGCATCACCCGCGATGCGCGCGAGTTGCACCGCCAGCGCCTGTTTGCCTCGGGTGACGTGAAGGTGCTGACCGAGAAGCGCGCGGCGCTGCATGGTTTGTTCACGGCGCAGGAAGCGGCCAAGGAGCGCATGAAGGCGCTGGACGGCGAACGTCGTGAGGCCCGCGCCGCGTTCGACTCGGCGCGCGAAGCCGAGCGGCCCGCCGAGGCCTTGGTCAAGCGTGAGGACGAACTGAAGGCGCTGGCCGACGTGGAGGCCGATGCCGCCGCGCTGACGGCGCGCATGCAGGAACTGGCCGGCGAACGCGAGCGCCTGCGCGCCGACTACACCCGTGCCAGCGACAAGGCCGCCCGCGCGCAGACCGCATTGGGCGAGCTGAGCGGCAAGCGCCTGCCCCCGCCGCCGCCCGAGGTCGCGCCGATGAAGCGCGCGCTGGACGACGCGGGCATCGCCCACCACCTCGTTGCCGACAGCGTCGACATCGCCGACGAAACCTGGCGCGCCGCCGCCGAAGGCCTGCTGCGCCCATCGCGCTGGGTCGTGGTGCTGAAACACCGCAGCGACGAAGGCCGCGCCTTCGACATTGCGGCGAAGCAGCGCTACCGTCACTACGTCGTCGCCGACACGCAGGCCGCAGGCCAGGCGCCGGCCGGCTCGCTGCTGGCGGCGCTGAACGTCAGCGCGCCGCTGCCGACCTGGCTGGTGCGCCAGCTGGGTAGCATCCGCTGCGTCACGTCGACGGAAGAGGGCGCCAAGGCTGGCGGCGAATGGATCACGACCGACGCCTACTACCGCGACGGCCGCGGCGGCCGCAGCGTCTTCGTCGAGCCGCGCGACCATCAGTTCGGCGCGTCGGCCGTGGACTCGCGCCGCGGTGCGCTGGAGGCCGAGCTGGCCCGCTGGGACGGTGAGCTGAGCCGCATCGCCAAGGCGCAGGCGGAAGTCGAACGCCAGTTCAAGGACGTGCAGCGCGCAGCCGTTGGGCATAAGGCTGCGCAGGAATTGAGCGAACGCTCCGACGAATTCGCCGAAGCTCGCGCGCGCCTGCCGGTGCTGCGCCAAGCGCGCGCCGAAGCGTCCACGCGCATGAGCACGCTGGACAGCGAGCACGACCGCATGCTGCGCGACTCCACGCGCAGCGAGCAGGCCTATGAAGCCGCGCAGATCGCGCTGCGCGACGGCGAGGGCTCAGCTTCGGGCCGAGTGCGTGAGCACGAGGCCAAACGCGAGGCGCTGCGTGCGGCATCGCGTCAGTCGCGCACGCGGAAAAGCCAGTTCCCCAAGTCCTGGGTCACGCCCATCGCGCTGGCCGCGCTGCGTGACGAGTTCGAGAACGCCCGCCAGGCCGAGATCCGCGCCCACCACGTCGACCAGGAACTGCAAGGCGGCCACTGGGAGGTCGACGCCAGCGTCGTGGACCGTCACGCCCGCATGTCGGCCCAGGTGCACGAGCAGGACACCCAGCTCAGCGACCGCCGCGCCAGYAACGAGCTGGCCCGCATCGCCGCCTTCAACGCCCGCGAGCGCTACATCGACGTGATGCGCGCCACCGTGCGCCGCTACAAGAAGAACGTCGCCGAGCTGGGCGAACTGGCCGGCGTTACCGCCGAAGCCGTGCTACCCCACCTGGACAACGACGACACCGTGCTCGCCCAGGCCGGCCTGCAGGTCAAGTTCAACTTTGACGGCAAGGGCGAGGTGGGGCTGAACGACGGCGAGGCCTCGGGTGGCCAGCAGGTGCTGAAGAGCCTGATCCTGCTCGTGGGCCTGATGAAAGACGACGAGACGCCGGGCGGCTTCGTCTTCATCGACGAACCCTTCGCCCACCTGGACGTGCGCAACATCCAGCTCGTCGGGCACTTCCTGCGCTCGACCCGCGCGCAATACCTGCTGACGACGCCGATCACGCACAACGTCGAGGTGTTTGAGCCCAGCGAGATCACGCTGGTGACGAGCAAGAAGCCGCGCGGCGAGCGTTGGGCGCCGCCCATCGCGGTGCTGGCGCGCCGGCCGGAAGTCTCCGTGTATGAATGACTGGGACTACCCGTCCCCGTTCACGCTGGCGCTGACGCCGGCGGCCGAACACATCGACGGGTTGGACCACACCAACAACGCCGTCTATGTGCAATGGTGCGAGCAGGCCGGCTGGGCGCATTCCGAGGCGCTCGGCCTGTCGCTTGACGACTACCGCCGCCAGGACCGCGCCATGGCCATTCGCGAAGGCCACTACGACTACCTGCTGCCTTCGTTCGAGGGCGAGGCCCTGGTGCTCGGCACATGGCTGACCGACAGCGACGGCAAGCTGACGATGGAGCGCCGCTTCCAACTGCGCCGCGCGAGTGACGGCGTCACGCTGGTGCGCGGCCGGTGGTTGCTGGTGTGCATCGAGATCAGCAGCGGCAAGCCGCGGCGCATGCCGCCCGAGTTCCTGAGCGCCTACGAAACGGTGGTGGTGCCCAAGCCTGAGTGATATACGTTTCGTATACGAAGCGTATATAGTCGCGGCATGGGAATCGTCAAAATCTCCGATCCGATGCACGAGAGCCTGCGCGTTGCGAGCCAGGCCTTGTCGCGTTCCATCAATGCCCAGGCCGAGCACTGGATGCGCATCGGCATGCTGGCCGAACTGCACCCGCAGCTGAGCCACAGCGAGATCTGCCAGCTGCTGATCCGCGCCGAGCAGGAGGGTGGGCTGGACCTGGCTCGTTTGGCCGGTTGGGCTCAGGCACCCAAGGCCAAGGGGGCCCGGGCATGAAGAGCCTGAAGCTGCGAACATCCGCCGAGGTCGCCAAGGCTCGCGAGGCCGGGCACCTCATCGCCGAGGTGCTGGCCATGCTCAAGCCCCATGTCGTGCCCGGTGTGACGACCGAGGCGCTGGACGACATCTGCCACGACTACATCGTCAACACGCTGAAGTGCATCCCGTCCAACGTCGGCTATCACGGCTACCCAAAGACAGCCTGCATCTCGCCGAATCACGTCGTCTGCCACGGCATTCCGTCCAAGGACAAACGGCTGAAGAAGGGCGACATCGTCAATGTGGACGTGACGCTGACCAAGGACGGCTGGTTCGGCGACAGCAGCCGCATGTTCATCGTCGGCGAGGCCAATGTGCTGGCACGCCGGCTCGTCAACACGACCTATGAGGCGCTGCGCGCCGGTATCCGCCAGGTGCGCCCGGGTGCGACGTTAGGCGATGTGGGCCATGCCATCCAGACGGTTGCGCATGCGGCCGGCTTCAGCGTCGTGCGCGAGTACGGCGGCCATGGCATCGGCGACGTCTATCACGACGACCCGCACGTCAATCACTTTGGTCGCCCGGGCGAAGGCCTGAAGCTGCAGGAGGGCATGATCTTCACGATCGAGCCCATGATCAACGCGGGCGCCGCCGGCATCCGCGAGCTGAACGACGGCTGGACGGTGGTGACGCGCGACCACTCGCTGTCGGCCCAGTGGGAGCACATGGTGACCGTGACGGCCGACGGCTTCGAGATCCTGACGCCCTGGCCGRACGGCCTCGGCGACTATCCGGCCATCGAGTAGGCCTTGGCCTACGGGGCGATGCAGGCCGCTCCGGCAGTGGGTGAATGCACTGGGCCGCACAGTGAATGCGTCGTCGCCTCGGGAGCCGTCATGACCGAATCCTTCACGCAATTTCTGCACGCGAGAGAAGTCGCCTCGCTCGACTACGTGCGCGGGCAGCCGGACGCCTTCCTGGCGCTGGCTGCCGCGCGCGGCAAGGCGAGCTTCTTTCCTCCCGGCGGCGGCCATGTGCGCGGCGCGGTGGCCGTGAAGGAGCGCCAGGCCAAGGATGCGGAGGCCTTCGACGAGGGCACGCAAAGCAGCCGCTTTGAGATCTTCCACAGCGCGGCCGACCACGAGGTTGGCTACTGGACCGGCCTGCAGCACGCCAGGGTGCAGATAAAAGGCAAGGACGAGTTGCTGTCGATGACGCTGCGTGTCACCGAGGTGTTCCGTCGCGAAGACGGCGAATGGAAGATCGTCCACCGCCACGCCGACATGCTGGCCGAGCCTCAGGAGAAGCCCGGCCACTGAGCCTTCAAGCCGGCGTCGTC
>NZ_JBFULE010000233.1:0-7039 GCF_056400485.1 Roseateles sp. P5_B10 | reverse complement strand
GATCTTCTTCATGCGTTCTCCTATTGCGAGGGATCTCGCGCCCGGCCAAGGGCAAGGGCTGTGCCTGCGCTGGGTTGAAAGGCGAAAAGGGCTGCAGCGGCCGGCGTCGAACATGCCGTATCAGGCGGCACGCTTTGCCGAAATTGCCCGTTCGGGGAGGCCGCCCCGGTAAATCTTGCAGCGGCGCGGCGCCGTGGGCGGGGCGTTCCATGGGCTTCACGCTTGCCATGCGCCGCTATTCCCTGGGGGCGGAGCCAAACTGTTTCGGGATGCGACAAGCAACGCTCGCCGGCACGGAGGTTGCATTGACTGAAGTTCCCGCGCGCCGTCCACGCACGGCGCGGCAAAAGCGACGTTGCCAACAGGAGCACCCGTGCCCTCCATGGACCTCCGTGCCGACCACCGGCAGACCCAGACCCTGTCCCCCCGACTCCAGCATGCAGTGCGTCTGCTGCAGATGTCCTCGCTCGACTTTGCTGCCATGCTCAGAGACACCCTGGGCCGCAACCCTTTCCTCGAGGCCGAGGAGGGCGAGGCCGGTGACGGGGAGGGCAGCACGGCGCTGCCGCTGGCTACCGGCGCCGAGGCCGGCCCGATGGAGCAACCGTCGGCCCTTTCCAGCCTGATGGAGGAGGGTGTTTCGGCCGATGCCGGCACCGAGCTGCCCGCTGCGGCCAACGATCCCGACACCAGCGGCGGGCCCGAGGATGGCAGTGACCGGGACCTGTGGGCGACCGACAGTGCCGGGCAGCGCCGCGCCGAGGACGGCGAACTCAGTGCGCTCRACATGATGGCCGTCGAAACCTCGCTGGCGACGCATCTGCACGGACAACTGAACGTGCTGCCGCTGTCCGATCGTGACCTTGCACTGGCGCGCACCATCGTCGAGTCGTTGGACGACGACGKCTATCTGCGCACGCCGCTGGAGGAGCTGATCGACGTCGCCGGTCTGGAGCCCGCGCCCGAGCTGCAGGAGATGCAGTTCGCGCTGAGGCTTGTGCAGTCGCTGGACCCGGCGGGCGTGGCGGCGCGCGACGTCGGCGAGTGCCTGCTGCTGCAGCTGCCCGGCATCGACTGCGCCGACACGCGGGCCCTGGCCCAGGACATCGTCACCAACCACCTGCCGGCGCTCGCGGCGCGCGACGTGGCTTCGCTGGCGCGCCAGTTGGGCGAGTCGCCGGCGCGCGTCGAGGCGGTCTGCGACCGCATCCGCCGCCTGGACCCGCGGCCGGGTTGGCGCTTCGGCTCCACGCAGGTGCCGTATGTCGTGCCCGACGTGATCGTGAAGAAGGTGCGCGGCCATTGGACCGTGCAGCTCAACCCGGCCATCGTGCCCCGCGTCAGGCTGAACCAGGTCTATGCCCAGCTCTTCCAGCGCCACCGCACGGCGGCCAACGCCGAGCTCGGTGCCCACCTGCAGGAGGCGCGCTGGACGCTGCGCAATGTCGAGCAGCGCTTCTCGACCATCCTGGACGTGGCCGAGGCCATCGTCAGGCGCCAGCACAACTTCCTGGACTACGGTGCCATGGCGATGAAGCCGCTGGGCCTGCGCGAGATCGCCGAGGAAGTGGGCATCCACGAAAGCACCGTCTCGCGTGTGACCAACAACAAATACATGGCCACGCCGGTGGGCGTGCTGGAGCTGAAGTACTTCTTCAGCCGCGCCATGATCAGTGCCAATGGCAGCGCCTGCTCCGGCACGGCCATCCGCGGCCTCATCAAGGACATCATCGAGGCCGAGAGCCCGGATGCGCCGCTGTCGGATGCCGAGATCACGCGTCAACTGGCCCAGCAGGGCCTGGTGGTGGCGCGGCGCACCGTCACCAAGTACCGCCAGATGCTGAAGATCGAGGCGGTGGACCGCCGTCGACGTGTGGCYTGACACGCCCCTCGTCCGGTCTCGCCCTGCTGAACTCGGGCGTGCCCAGCCGGTCCCCCAAGGGGACGGCGATGCGTGCCGGGTTGACCGGCGCGCACATCGCCTAAGCGGGCCGGCTTGGGAGCGGCCCGGCGCTCGGCCCGAATGCACCCGCTGAGATGACTTAGCGCGGCGCCACGCGCCAGATGGCATTGCCCACGTCATCGGCTACCAGCAGCGCGCCGCGAGCATCGACGGCCACGCCGACCGGGCGGCCGCGGGCCTCGCCCTCTGCGCTCAGAAATCCCGTCAGCACGTCCACGGGCAGGCCCTGCGGATGCCCGTTTGCAAAGGGGACGTAGACGACCTTGTAACCGGCGAAGGGCTTGCGGTTCCAGGAGCCGTGCAGGCCGACGAAGACGCCTTCGGACGGGCCACCGGGAAGCAGCTTGGGCACGGGGCTGGTTCCTGCAGCAGCCAGGCCCAGCGCGGCGACGTGAGCGCCCAGCGCATAGTCGGGCACGAGGGCTTTGGCGACGAGATCGGGTCGCGGCGGCTGCGCGCGGCTGTCCACATGGGCGCCGTACCAGCTGTAGGGCCAGCCGTAGAAGCCGCCATCGCGCACCGAGGTCAGGTAGTCGGGCACCAGGTCGCTGCCGAGCTCGTCGCGTTCATTGGCCACGGTCCACAGCACCGGTGCGCCGCCGGGCGCGGCCATCCAGGCCATGCCGTTGGGATTGCGCAGGCCGGTGGCGAAGAGGCGTTTGGCGCCGCTGCTGCGGTCGATCTCCCAGATGGCGGCGCGACCTTCCTCGGCCTCGATGCCATGCTCGGCCACATTGCTGTTGGAGCCGACCGTCGCGTAGAGCTTGCTGCCGTCGGGGCTGGCGATGAGGCTCTTGGTCCAGTGGTGGTTACGCGTGCCGGCGGGCAGGTCGGTCAGCTTGCGGCCGGGGCCGCTCAGGCTCGTCTGACCAGGCATGTAGCTGTATTCCCAGACCGCATCGGTGTTGGCCACGTAGAAGCGATCACCAACCAGGGCCATGCCGAAGGGCGAGTTCAGGTCCTGCAGGAAGACGGTCCTGACCTCGGCGCGGCCGTCGCCGTCGGCRTCGCGCAGCAGCGTGACGCGGTTGGCGCTGGGCGTGGCTGAACCGGCCTTGGCCATCAGCTTCTTCATCACCCAGCCCTTGAACCCCTTGCCCTCGTCCGGCCGTGGCGGCGCGTTCGTCTCGGCCACGAGCACGTCGCCGTTGGGCAGCACATGCAGCCAGCGTGGGTGCTCCAGCCCGCTGGCGAAGGCTTGGGCCAGCAGGCCTGGCGCGGCGATCGGTGCCTCGCCAGCCGCCCAAGGGCGGGTCGAGGCGACGTGGGCGGTTGGCACCAGGGTCTGCACCGGTTCGACCAGGGTGGGCCGGGGGCCGACGTCAGCACCCTGAGGCAGGCGGGCGCTCTCGCCGCAAGCAGTGAGGGCCGCAGCGGCCAACAGCAATAGGCAGCGTGTGTTCATACGCAGGTCTGGCAAGCCAGATGCCCGACAGATGCCCGGCGGATTTGTGGCGCAGATGGCCGCGGCCGTGCCGCTGGCTTGAGTGGCCCTCAGTGCGGCGCCGTGGCGTCGCCCGGCGCCGAGATCTCGCGCAGGGCGCGGTCGATGTGACCGGACTCGCGTACCGCCAGGTCGCCCAGGGACACGATGCCAATCAGGCGCCCGTTCTTGTCGACCACCGGCAGGCGGCGCAGCTGGCGGGCGCCCATCAGGCGCTTGGCGTCCTCGGCATCCTGATCGGCGGTGCAGGTCTGGACCTCGGGGCTCATGATGTCGGACACGCAAGCCTGGTCGGGATTGAGGCCGTCGGCGATGGCGCGCACCGTGATGTCGCGATCGGTCAGCATGCCGAGCAGGCGTTCACCGTCGCAGACGGGCAGGGCGCCGACGTCCAGTTCCTGCATGCACTGCGCCGCGCGGCGCAGGCTTTCCTGCGGCTGGATGGTGCGCACCTGGGTGGACATGATTTCGGCGATGGTCGACATGATGGTCTCCTGAGTGGGGTGGACATTCGGCAAGGCGGGCGCCGGGCATGCGGACCCCTTGGGCGCTGCTGGCCCACCGCGGGCCCGGCACTGCTCAGCCCGCGTCGCCGCAGTCAATGGAAGAAGAGATAGACCAGCAGCAGCACGATGCCCGGGACGCCGAGCAGCCACGCGAGAAGATATTTGCCCATGATGATCTCCGGTGAGGTGGGGTAGGCAAAGCTTCGCTGCAACGGCAGCGGTGGGACAGCGGACGAGGCGCGACAGGCGCGTAGGAAGAGCGGCAGCCGACCTGGTCGATGTTGTCAGCGGGCGCGCCATGTCGCGGCCCGCCGGCTTTGCTGAGCCGCGACGTAGGACTGGACCCACCCGCCGACCCGGCCCAGGCCGGCCCGGGTGCACTGCCTGGCTCGTTAGTCTGACGCCAGTCCCCTAGGCAAGTCGTCACGGGGGTCGTCACAAAGGAGCACACCATGAACACCGATCAAGTCAAGGGCAGCGTCAAGGACATCGCGGGCAAGGCGCAACGCAAGCTGGGCGAGGCCATTGGCAGCACCGAGCAGCAGGTCAAGGGCGCCGCGACCCAGGTCGAGGGCAAGGTCCAGAAGGCCGTGGGCGATGCCCGCGAGGTCGTCAAGGACGCCCGCGACCAGCGCAAGATCTGATTGCGCCGCACGCCATGCCCCCGCCGCCGGGCCTCAGGGTCCGGCGGCGCTTTTTCTGTCGAGAGGTACACCATGCGTTCTTCCAAGATTCCGTTGCGCAGCGGCGCGACGGCCACCCTGATCGTGGCGGCCCTGCTGGCCGCTGGCTGCTCGTCGATGAGCGAGCGTGAACAAGGCACCGCCAAGGGTGCCGGGGCCGGTGCTGTGGCCGGCGCCATCATTGGTTCGGTGACCGGCGGCAGCGCCGGGCGTGGGGCCGTCATTGGCGGCGCTGTCGGCGCGGTTGCCGGCAACCTGTGGTCCAAGCGCATGGAGGACAAGCGCGCCGCCCTGGCCCAGGCGAGCCAGGGTACCGGCGTCGAGGTCGCGCGCACTGATGACAACCGCCTCAAGCTCAACGTGCCCAGCGACGTGTCCTTCGACACCGGCCGCGCCGACATCAAACCGCAGATGCGCCCGGTGCTCGACGAGATCGGGCGCAACCTGGACCCGGGTGTGCATGTGACTGTCGTCGGCCACACCGACAGCACCGGCAGCGATGCCATCAACGAGCCGCTGTCGCGCGAACGCGCCGCGGCCGTGCGCGACTATCTGTCGGCCCGCGGCGTGTCGAGTTCGAGAGTCAACGTGGCGGGACGCGGCTCGCACGAGCCGGTGGCCGGCAACGACACCGAGGCCGGCCRTGCCGCGAACCGCCGCGTGGAGATCTTCCTGGCTGAACAGGGCTAGAGCCAGGAGCCACCAGGCCGTAGTGGGCGCACCGCGGTTGATCAATGAGGGTTGGTGCTAGGCATCCTCGGGCGGCAAATCGACCACCCTTCGCGCTCTTCGACCGATTGGAAGATCCATGCGCAAGAGCGTTGCCGTCGTTGTTGCCGGCCTGGTGGCCGGTGCCCTGGATATCGTGGCGGCGTTCGCGAGCTATGCGGCGCAGGGCGCCACCGTCGAAGGCATCCTGAAATACATCGCCAGCGGGCTGCTGGGTGCCTCCGCCTTGCAGGGCGGCATGGCGATGGCAGGGTTGGGGCTGCTGTTCCACTTCTGCCTGACCACGGCGATGGCTGCGGTTTACATGGCTGCGGCGTTGCGGTTGGGCGCGCTGACGACGAGCCCCTGGCTGTGGGGCAGCGTCTACGGCCTGCTCACCTGGGTGGCGATGGTCTACGTCGTCGTCCCGCTGTCAGCGGTCAACGGCTGGCAGCTTCCGCACGGGTGGAACATCGTCAGCGGCCTGCTGTCGCACATCTTCTATGTCGGCGTTCCCATCGCCCACATCACGCGCCATGCCTTGCGCCCGCAGGCGGCCTGAGCGTTCTGGTTCGCGCCGGCTCAGTCGGGCCGATGCCAGGCCACATCAGGCGTCGCCTGCGGCTGCATGACGCTGCCCGGGGCTGACGCGAAAGAGGGCAGGCGGGCGGTAGCGAGCTTCTCGACATAGTCGGCCAGCGCGGGCCAGTCGAAGAAGCGCGCGTCGGGCTCCCGCAGGGGTGAGCGACGCCAGACAGTTTCGCCGCCACTGTCGAAGAGCAGGCCCTGGCAGCCTGCGCGGTGGCCGGCCTCGACGTCATCCAGCCTGTCGCCCACCATCCAGGAGCGCGCCATGTCCAGGCCGTGGCGGTGGGCGGCGCGGATCAGCATGCCGGGTGCCGGTATGTGGCACAGGCAGGCCGGGCGGCCTTCGTCGTCGGGTGCGTGGGGGCAGACTTCCACGCCCTCGATGCGCACGCCGAACTCCTGCTGCAGCCGTTGCAGCAGCGCCTGCTGCAGGCGCGCGAACTCCGCCCTGGTGAAGCGGCCGCGCGCCAGGCCGCTCTGGTTGGTGACGATGACCAGGGCCAGCCCCGCGCGTTGCAGCCTGGCCAGGGCTTCGCCTGCGCCGGGCATGAAGCGCAGCAGCAGCGGGTCGGCGTTGTGGGGTGCGCCCTCGACGAGGGTGCCGTCCTTGTCGACGAAGAGGCAGGGCCGCAATGGCGCGCGGGCCGGCGCCGGCTGCTGCAGGTCGCGCAATGTCAGACCGCTCAAGGCATAGGGTGCATAGCTCATGGGCGCACCTCGGGCTCGGCAAGGGCGGAGGTCGGGAAACGGCAGTCGCTCATGTCGGGGGTCCGGGCTGAAGAAGGTGCGGCACCGCTCCCGGCAATCGGCGTGCCCGCCCCGGAACGACGCTGCGCAGCGCTTCATGACGGCGGCAACATGAGCCTGCTTGCCCTGGCGACGCGACGCGTCCCGGCGTCCTACACAGCGATGCGGCGCTGTTCCCTGACCCGCCGCAGGCCGGCCGGCGTAGCTTGTCGGGACACAGGAGATTCCATGGCCACATCCGCCCGCTCTATCGCTTCCCTGACCCTGAGTTTCGGCCTGGTCAACGTGCCCGTGCGCCTGTTCTCAGCTACCGAGGCGGGCGCTGACATCCGCTTCAACCTGCTGGCCAAGGACGGCGCGCGTCTCAAGCAGCAATACGTCAACGAGCGCACGAAGAAGG
>NZ_JBFULE010000232.1:0-7075 GCF_056400485.1 Roseateles sp. P5_B10 | reverse complement strand
GAGGTTGTTCCATTCGTCCCAGACCCAGAAGCCGATGCCGACGCCGCCGGTCAGCATCTCGGCCGCGACGATGACGAGCCAGGCCGTGCCCACCGACAGGCGCACGCCGGTCAGCACATAGGGCAGCACCGCGGGCAGCAGGATGCGCGTGATGACCTTCCACTCGGACAGGCGCAGCACGCGGGCGACGTTGAGGTAGTCGACCGGCACGCGCTGCACGCCGACGGCTGTGTTCACCACCATGGGCCAGATCGAGCAGATGAAGATGGTCCAGATCGCGGCCGGATTCGCGCTCTTGAACACCAGCAGGCCGATGGGCAGCCAAGCCAGCGGCGACACCGGCTTGAGCAGCGCGATCAGCGGCGACACCATGCGGTTGGCGAACTCGAAGCGGCCGATGATGAAACCCAGCGGGATGCCGACGAGGGCCGCCAGGCCGAAGCCCATGCCGACGCGCGACAGCGAGTTCAGGATGTTCCAGCCGATGCCCTGGTCGTTCGGGCCCTTGCGATAGAACGGGTCGGAGAAGAGCTGCACGGCGGCATCGAAGGTTGCTGCCGGGGTGGGGAAGCTGCCGCCCTTCATGGTGGCCAGGCCCCAAAGACCAATGAGCAGGGCCATGCCGAGGACGGGGGGCAGCACGCGCATCGCCAGCGCACGCCAGTCGTAGGGCGTGCGTTTCGGTGCAGGCTTGGGCATCTCGGCGGGTGCGGCAACCGCGGGGCGGTTGGCGCTGGCGGTGGTGGTGGATGCAGAAGCCGCAACGGCTTCGCCCGGGGAGTGGAAGACTGCGGAGACCATGATTAAGCCTTGATCTTGAAGCCGTCGGCGTACTTCGCCGGGTCCTTGCCATCCCAGACAACGCCGTCGATCAGCTTGCTGGTGCGGAAGTCACTCTTGGGCACGTTGATGCCCATGGCGCTGGCCACTTGCTTGTAGAGCGCCGTCTGGTTGACCTGCTTGGCCACCGCCAGGTAGTCAGGGTGGGACTTGAGCAGGCCCCAGCGCTTGTGCTGGGTCAGGAACCACATGCCGTCGGACAGGTAGGGGTAGTTCACCGTCCCGTCGTTGAAGAACTTCATGTGGTTGGGGTCGTCCCAGGTCTTGCCCAGGCCATTCTGGTAGCGGCCCAGGATGCGCTGGTTGATCGCGTCGACGCCGGTGTTGATGTAGGCCTTCTGCGCGACCGTCTCCGCCATCTTCAGCTTGTTGGACAGGCTGGCGTCGATCCAGCGGCTGGCCTCCAGCMCGGCCATCATGACGGCGCGGGTGGTGTTGGGGTACTTCTTGACGAAGTCGGCGCTGGTGCCCAGCACCTTCTCCGGATGGTCCTTCCAGAGGTCCTGCGTCGTGTTGGCCGTGATGCCGATGCCGTCCATGATGGCGCGGTGGTTCCAGGGCTCGCCGACGCAGAAGCCGTCCATGTTGCCCACGCGCATATTGGCCACCATCTGCGGCGGCGGCACGGTGATGAGCTTGGCGCCCGACATCGGGTTGATGCCCGCGGCGGCCAGCCAGTAATGCATCCACATCGCGTGGGTGCCGGTCGGGAAGGTGCCAGCGAAGGTGTATTCGCGCGGGTTGGCCGCCATCACCTTGGCCAGCGACGGGCCGTCGACGGCGCCCTTGTCGGCCAGCGCCTTGGACAGCGTGAAGGCCTGGCCGTTGTGGTTCAGGTTCATCAGCACGGCCATGTCCTTCTTGGGGCCGCTGGTGCCCAGATGGACGCCGTAGACGAGGCCGTAGAGCACATGGGCCATGTCGAGTTCGCCGTTGACGAGCTTGTCGCGCACGCCGGCCCAGGAGGCCTCCTTGGTCGGGATGATCTTGACGCCGTACTTCTTGTCGAAGCCCAGCTCGGCTGCCATCACGACCGATGCGCAATCCGTCAGCGGGATGAAGCCGATGCGCACTTCCTCCTTCTCGGGCTTGTCCGATCCCTGGGCCCAGGCACCGCCGGCCAAGCCGAGGGTGGGGAGGGCTGCAGCCGCGGCCAGCAGGCTGCGGCGCTGAAGGTGGGGCGTGGCGTTCGAGTTGTCGCTGGCGGTCATCACGGGCTCCTGTTCATGCAAGGCGCAACGCCGTGCGACCACGCATCGCCCGCACCGCGACGAGCAGTGCGAGCGACAAAGGAGAGGTCGGACGCCGTTGTCCCGAAGTGCCGGCCGATTCATCAGCCGGCCGGCCCGAGAGGCCTGCGCCATTGCAGGCCTCGCATTGGTTAACGCAGGTTGCGTGCCAGCCCCCGCACCGTGGCGCCAGGCCCGATTTGCACGCGCTTGGCGCATGGCAGGCGCTGTGGCGGGCGGTTTGCGCCGGGTCGGTGCGTGCAGTCGCGACGCGTGTTGGTGCGTCCGGGTGCGCGGCGCCCCGGGTGCGGGCATGCATTTTTAGGAGCGCCCGCAATTGCCCGCCGACGGGGGCAGCCGCTTCAATGCGGCCATACCAAGACAGGGAGTGCCCCATGCGGCTGGACAACTACAGCGTTGCCCCTTTTGAAAGCCTTGATGCCTTCGATCCGGTGCAGCGTGACGCCGATGCGCCCCGGCATGGCGCATCTCGCTCTCGAGAAAGCAGCCAAGCAGCGAGCAATTGCAACGATGGAACAACATACGATCGGGAAGCTTCCTGATCGTCAGACCGACAGAGCTGGGCGGCTCCTATGCCATTCCCAAGGTGCTGATTCCGGATCCGAAGACGCTGCCGCCGAAACACTGAATGACACGCATCATGTCGCTTCGAGAAGACCTGGAAAATTTCAACGGTTCGATCAATCTGGCGATCGGCAACCCACCCGATGATTACCCCGATTGGAGCTATGTGACCTATGAAAGCCACATGGCCGACATCAAGGAACTGTGGGCATCGATTCGCCCTGCGCTGAAGCGCGACCTGGCCGAAGCCCAGCAGATCGACGCCAAACTCGCCGAGATGTTCAGCGCCTTTGACGCCGGTGAGAAGGAACGGGGCCGCAAGGCAGYGCTGTTCATCTACAACATGGAGCCGACCCGGCTGCGCTGATCGCCGCGACTGCCGCTGTGCTTCACATGGCAGCCGGGGCGACGGATCGGCACTCAGCTTTGCCACTCCAAGCCCCATGCACGACTGCTGGCGGTGATGGATGCGCCGCCCGACCGGCAACCGAAGTTGCTCCAGGACTTCGTCAAGCATTGGTACGCCGAACTCCACCGCCCGCCCAGGAAGGGCATGTCACGCCTGATCAACCTGGACGAATGGCCCTACTGGTATGACAACCACGAGGGCGTCAGCAGCTATTTCAGCTATTGGTGCGTGGAAGCCGTCGCCGTCGTGAAAGCTTTCGGCGTCGACGACTCGCTCTGCCTTTCGCTCCCCAACTACCCCGGTGACCTGCTGAGGCCGCAAGGACCGACAACGCACGCCGGCAACGGCCTCGCGCCCGCCCCGGCGCCGGCCCCAACCAAGCCGGGTTGGTTGCAAAAGCTCAGGCGTGCGTTTTAGCGCGATAGCTTGAGGTGAACTGGCGAACCCCAAGAAGTAGCGGTCAGTCGACGTTGGGGTTGCGACCCAACTTACCGCGCTGGGCCGAGGCGATGCAGGCGGGCAAGGAGGTGAGGGTGGAGGTCAGTCCTGTCTATGCCGCTGTTGGCGAGGTGCCCACGAGGATCGACGTGAGGTATTGGATCGACGGCGCGGCGACCAAACGAGTGTTTCCCAATACCCCCGGGGGATGAATTTGATGCTGAACAAACTTGATGAATCTGTGCAGGCCATCGCCGGGGCGTTGCATGCGGTTTGCGAAAGCTCTGGTGCGGCGAAAGTGCGCTTCTGTTTCCGGGTCACGCCTGATGCAAGCGTGTTGGCGCCTGACTACTGGTTCACGTCGCCGGATGGCGCTGTCAGGAAGGACTTTCCGAAGCGGGAACTTGAAAGCCTGGTTGAAGATGCTGCGCTGCGTCACTGGCGCCTTGCCCAGGACCTCGGCCAACCCCGCTGGTACATGATGACTGTCAACCTCGAGCGCAGTGGCAAATACTCGGTGGACTTCGAGTACCGCGACGACTACAAGGAAGGCGACATCATGAAAGAGCTGGATTGACAAGGCTGCACGTGCAAGCTCGACATCCCGACCCTTCTTGGCAGGCCGGTGCCCCGGCGCGGTAAATGACACACACGCAGCAACCGCCGCATCGGCCCTGATTGGTGCGCGCGCGCCCCAGGCCGAGGCTCAGCGGGCGCGCAGCAGCTGATCCGCATCAATCAGGCGCATGGCGACCGAGGCCAGCGTTTGCCCGCCGTCCATGGCCAGCTGGCGCAGGCGCTGGAAGGCCGCCTCCTCGTCCAGCCCTTGCTCGCGCATCAGGATGCCGCGCGCCTTCTCGACGAGCTTGCGCTCGGCCAGCTGGGTCTGGGTCTGGCGCAGGTCGCGCTGCAGGGTCTGGTCGTGCTCGAAGCGGGCCAGGGCCAGTTGCAAGAGGGCACCCAGGCGCTGCGGCGGCAGGCCGGCGAGCTGCAGGGTGCTGATGCCGGCCTGCAGGGCGGCGCGCATCTGCTCCGGGCCCATCTGCTCGGCAAAGAGCAGCACCGGGCGGGGCTGTTGCTGCAGGGATTCGCCCAACTGGGCCAGCAGCTCGGGTGTGGGCTGCTCGCAGTCGACCAGCAGCAGCTCGGGTGCCAGGCGCTGCAGGGCCATGGGCAGGGCATCAGGCTGGGCGACGAGGTCGATGACGTCGACGAGCTGGCAGCGCAGCCGGATCAGCTCCAGGCGGATGACGGGGCTGCGGCGCTGGCCGGCATCCGCCAGCAGCACGCGCAGCCCGGGGAGGGCAAACGGGGGCGTGTTCATGCCCCAGGGCAGTGCAAATAGCGTGCCGTGGGGCGTTTCCTAGGTCTTCAGCGGCAAATACAGGTGCACGACACCGCGCCGGCCGGGTGCCGACTCGCCCAGGTAGCAGGCATAGGGCGGCAGCTGCGGATGCGGCTGGTGCTGCTCGATGCGCAGGCGCTGCATGGCCTGGTACCAGGCCAGCTCCAGCGCCTCGGGCGGGCCGTCATAGCGCAGTACATAGGCGGCGTGGGCCGCTTGCTGCTGCAGCTTGAGGCCGTTGGGCAATGCGGCGTCGGCGGGAAGTTCGACGCCGACCCGGCAGTCGACGATGCGCAGCTTGAGCTGGGTCTTCAGATAGTGGATGGTGGCGGTGCCGGTTGCCGCCAGCCCCGCCGTGGCGAGTTGCTCACGCACCTCCTTGATCCGTGGCGGCAACTCCGCGGCCAGCTTGTCCAGCGGGCCGCGGTGGTGCGCCTGGGCGTAGACGTGGGCGCGCTGCTCCTGCACGCCGAGGTAATCCAGCGTGTAGGCCGGGGGCGTTGACTCCAGCGTCGCGGCGAGGCGGTCCAGGCCGAAGCGCAGGTCCAGGGCGGTGGCGCCTTGTACGGTGGCGGCGAAGGCGCGCAGCGTGAAGGCGACGCGGCCCTTGAAGCGCCAGGTGACCCGGGTGCCGCCCGGCGCGGGGTCGAAGCGCCAGTCCGAGCGGCCGCGATAGGCAAAGGGCAGGGCGAACTGCAGGCGCTGGCGCAGCGCGCGCGACGGCGTCTGTCCCGTCTGGCGCACGCTGCCGCGGCCGACGTGGGGCACGTCCCAGGCCAGGGCGATGCCGTCGGCCTCGGCACGCGCGCCACGCGCATGCTCCAGCCAGGGGTTCCAGGCCTGCCACTGCGCCAGGTCGGCCACGCGTTGATAGATGGCCTCGGGCGGCGCGGCGATGAGCCGGCTCTCCTCGGCCCGCACCCGGCCGCTGTAGCGGCCCATGTAGACGAGCAGCAGCACTGTCAGCAGGGCCAGCGCGAAGAGGAGCRCACTCATGGTCGGCTCCTTAGAGCATGCCCATCATTTGGGGAACGACGAGCGTCAGCCATGGCCAGTAGGTGACGATGACGAGGAAGACGATCATCGTCAGCAGCCAGGGCATGACGGCCTTGGTCAGCTCGGTGATGCCCAACTTCGAGATGCCAGAAGCGACGTACAGGTTCAGGCCCACCGGCGGGTGGCACAGGCCCACTTCCATGTTGACGTCGATCAGGATGCCGAAGTGCACCGGGTTTACGCCCAGCTGCATGGCGGCCGGGAAGAAGATCGGCGCCATGATCAGGATGATGGACGACGGGTCCATGAAGTTGCCCGCACCCAGCAGCACCAGGTTGACGACGAACAGGAAACCGCTCTGCCCCAGGTTCATGCCCAGCAGCCAGTCGGCCAGCTGGTGGGGCAGGTTCTCGTTGGTCAGCACGAAGGAGAACAGCACCGCGTTCGTGATGATGTAGAGCAGCATCGCGGACATGTTGGCCGAGTCCTTCAGCACCTTGGGCACGTCCTTGAGCTTCAGGTCCTTGTAGACAAAGATGGCCACGAAGAAGGAGTACACCGCCGCCATCGCTGCCGCCTCGGTGGCCGTGAAGGCGCCCGACCAGATGCCGCCGACGATGATGACGACGAGCAGCAGGCCCCAGAAGCTCTTGCGGAAGGCCTGGAAGCGGGCCATCCAGCCCATGCGGGCCAGGCGCGGGTAGTTGTTCTTGCGGGCGATGTACCAGGTCACCGCGGCCAGCATCAGGGCCAGCGTGATGCCGGGCAGCAGGCCGGCGACGAACAAGGCGCCGATGGAGGTGTTGGTCGAGATCGCGTAGATGACCTTCGGAATCGACGGCAGCATCAGGATGCCCAGTGACCCGGCGGTGATGATGACGCCGGCGCCGAAGCGCATCGGGTAGCCGTGAGCCACCATGGCCGGCAGCACGATGGAGCCGATGGCCACCACCGTCGCGACCGACGAGCCGCAGACCAGCGCGAACATCGAGCAGGCCAGGATGGACGCCAGCGCCAGGCCGCCGTGGAAGTGGCCGACCATCGACGTGGCGAAATTGATCATCCGCCGCGCGACACCACCGTGGGTCAGGAAGTTGCCGGCCAGGATGAAGAAGGGCACGGCCATGATTTCCCACTTCTCGATGCCCGTGAACAGCTTCAGGGCGACCGATTCGATGGGGACCTGGGTCATCGTGACGATGAAGGTCATCACGGTGAGGCCGAGCGAGATGC
>NZ_JBFULE010000231.1:0-7087 GCF_056400485.1 Roseateles sp. P5_B10 | reverse complement strand
GTCCATGCTGACCTCGGTGATGCGGTTTTGCTCACCCACAGGTACGTTCTGCCCGGCGATGACGGGGATGAGCTGCGTCGGGTCGTTGGTGGCGCCGGCGCTGGCCAGCTTGTCGGCCTGGCGGGCGTAGCCGCCCGGCAGCATCGCGGCGTAGCGGGTTTGTTTGGTGGCGACGTTGCCCGCGTGGCCGTATTCCCACGCGACGACCGCGCCGCCGGCGTCGATGGACAGGGTCCGCCGGCCGTTGCCGTCGAAGTACTCGAAGCTGGAGTTGTCCCGCCCATCCTTGCGCTCGGTGAGGTTGCCCACCGCGTCGTAGAAGAAGCTCTGCAGCACCGTGTTCTTCGGCGTCAGGCCGCTGATGACGAAGGCGGTGTTGCCGTCACCGCTGCTCCAGGCGTAGAGGCTGTCCAGCGAGGTCTGCGTCTTGCGGCTGAGCGCGTCGTACAGGGTGCGCAGCGTGCGGTCGTTGGCGGTGTCGGCGGTGGTCGCGGGCGCGCCGCCCACCGGGTCGAGGGTCACGCCGTCGGCGATGCGCGTGGCGTAGACGGTTTGCACGACCTGGTTGCCCGCGGCGTCGTAGCTGGCGCGCGAGGCGACGCGGTCGGCGCTGATCTCCAGCGTCTTTTGGTCGAGCGCGTCGTACCAGGCCACGGAGCGCCTGCCACCATTGACGGTGGTGCCGTCGGCCTGGAGCTGGCCGTGGCTGACCTGCTCGATGAGGTTGCCGCGGGCGTCGTAGCGCATCGCGTCGGCCGGCGTGACGGTGCTGGTGCTGCCGTCGGCGGCGGTGGCCGTGTAGCCCATGCCGATGCGCCGGACCAGGCGGTCATTGGCGTCGTAGGCCATCTGCGTGGTGCGCTGTTCCGGCAGGCCCTTGGCTTCGATGCTGGTGATGCGGTTGCCGCGGCTGTCGTACTGGTATTCGTTGACGACGTTCTTGAGCGCGCCGGTGCCGTCCTTGGCCTGCACGGGCAGGGTTTCGGTGAGCAGGCGCCCGAGGCGGTCGTAGGCGTAGGTGACGGTGGCGCCGAGCTTGTTCTTGACGCTCAGGCGCTGGCCGTATGCGTCCAGCACATCGGTACCCTCGACGTAGTTCTCGGCGTCGGTCTCCTGGAGCAGGCGGCCGTTGCGGTCGTAGGTGCGGCTCGTGAGGGCGTCGGCCGTGGCGGCGGTGAGCACGTAGGCCCCATTGGCCTGCGCCGCGGTGGCCAGAACGACGGCTTGGCCGCCCGAGAGCGTGCCTTGCACTTTGGCGTCCACGCGCAGGCTGCTGGTGAGGTTGCCGAAGGCGTCGTAGCCATAGGCAGTGAGGTAGCGCTGTGCATCGACGGATTGCAGCAGGCGCCCGGTCTTGTCGTAGACCTGGTAGCGCTTGAAGCCGCGCGCATCGGTGATGACGCTGGCGCGGCCGAAGGCGTCGTAGTCCGTCGCGGTGACACCGCCCAGCGCGTCGGTGACTGTCGTGACGCGGCCGGCGGCGTCGTAGCCGTAGTCGGTGGTGTAGAGCTTGCGCAGCGCGGTTTGCGCCGCGGCCTTGGCATCGGCGGCCAGGGTGGAGAGGTCGGCGGCGTAGCCCAGCCGCGCGCGCTCGGCCTGCTCCCAGGCGCCGGTGCCTTCGGCCAACGCGACGCCGCGGGGGTCGATCTCGTGCCACAGGCGGCCCTGGGCGTCGTACTCGTAGCGCGTGGTGCTGGCCAGCGCCGTGCCGTCGGCGCGCGTGATCGAGGTGCGTTGGCCGGCGCCGTTGTAGGCGTAGCGCGTCGTGCTGGCTTGCCCYACCACGTTGCTRGCCAGGACCTCGSTCTCCAGCCGGCCGGCGGCGTCGTARGTGAACTGGGTCTGCACGCCATTGCCGTCGGTCTCAACGCTCAGTCGCCCGGCGCGGTCGAGTTCACGGATGACGCTGGTCGCCGCACCCAGACCCGGAAGTGCAGCCGTCAACGTGTTCAGCACGGGGGCAAAGGCAGCAGGCGTGTAGCTGCCGCTGCYACTCAGGCGGCTGGCATAGCGCAGTGCCGTCGTGCGGGCGTTGGCGTCGTCGTAGCGCGTCTCGGTGACATAGCCTTCCGCGTCAACCGAAAAGCGCTGGCGGCCCGCTGCGTCGTAGGCAAATTGAGTAACGCGGCCTTTGAGCGGCGGGATCTCCTCGACGTTGTCGACGTAGCTGATCGTTTGACCTGCTGGCAGGTCTGAGGCGCGCGAGACGGCAAACTCAACCCGAACGGACTGCCAGTCCGTCGTCGGCTCGACAATCGTTGCCGCCAAGCCACTGGCGCGCGACGTGCCTTTTTCATAGACAAAGACGCGCGCGCCGGTGGCGGTTGACTCCATCTCGATGCTGTACGTCTTGCCCGGAACGTAGACCCCGATGTCCACCTCCACAAACGTTCCGGCGGGTAGCTGTCGGCACTGGGTATAGACGTGGCCGTTGTTCTTGAAAATCAGGGCCGCTCGGCTCATACCACCAGCCCCATCCTTGAGCATGATGTGCGTCGTCTGCTGGAGGTGCACCGGCTGATAGTCGAGTTTGAGTACAGACCCCACCGGCATCTGCTTTGGGCTGGTCATGAGCGCATAGCCGCCGTTCGGCAAGGGCTCGCTGACCAGCTTGAGCCGCCCGGCTTCCCATATGCCGACGGAGCCCCCTAGCCCGTCCATGTCCCTGTTGAACTCGCGGTTGGTCGGCGAATAGATCGCCGCGAGGTCAGCCTCGCTTGGCACGGTGCCGACGCTCCAGGTCCAGGGCTGCTCGTGCTCCACGCTCGCCACGATCCGGCCTGCCGCGTCGTAGCGCCGCTCGCTCACGAAGCCTTCTGCATTGACGACGAACCGCTGATTGCCAACCTTGTCGTAGGCGTAGCGGGTGACGTGATCCTTGGCATCGACCTTGACCAGCTTTCCGTAGATCGTGGAGGCCGACATGCCCACGCTGACCCCGGTGATGATCTGCTCGTACCTGCGTTCCAACACGAGCCGATTGGCACCGTCGTACTTGCGTTCCGTGACCTGCCCCAGGGCGTCGACGCTGTAGATCAAACGGCCATCGCCGTCGTAGGAATTGATGCTGAGCTGTTCGGCCGGGCCGGCGCTCAATATGTCCAGAGCAGTACGCAGTTCGTCGTAGGTCTTGCTGGCCCAGCCCGCCGAAAGCGTTGTGGCATAGGTTCGGATGGCCGTGACACGGCCTTCACCGTCGTAGTCATATCGCGTGACGGCACCAAGGGCGTCGACGCCGTAGCGCAGGCGATCGGCGTTGTCGTAGCTGTAGCGGGCCGTGACGTTGTTCTGCGAGTCACGCTTCAACAGCAGGCGCCCGGCCGCGTCGTACTCGTAGCTGGTCTTGAGTTTCAGCCCGTCGGGGTCGACGGTCTCGGACGTGCGTCGGCCCAGGATGTCGTATGCATAGGCCACCTTGCGGGCGGAGGTCGTGCCGGCTCCGTCGATGACAGTGAGCACGCGGCTCTGGGCGTCGTAGCCGTAGCTGGTCTTGAGCTTGAGTCCGCCGGTCACGTCGTCGACGATGACGTCGGCAAGTTCACCCCTGGCGTTGTAGACCTGCGTTGTGACGGTGCCGCGAGGGTCGGTGATCTTGAGCTTGCGCCCCTGGCCGTCGTACTCGTAGCGGGTCTGCAGGTTCAGCCCCACACCGTTGTTGACCAGCGGGTCCACCGTCTGTATCAGCACGCGGTTGGCGGCGTCAAAGCTGTAGCTCGTCGTGCTGGCGGCCCCGTCATTGATCGGGGCACCGCCGGCGTTGGCCTTCAGTCCCTGAACGACCTGGACGAGGTTGTCGTTGGCGTCGTAGCCGTTCTGCGTGACGTTGCCGAGCGCATCCGTCACGGTGAGCAGGTTGCCGTGGGCGTCGTAGGCGTAAGTGGTGGTCGCCCCGGCGCCGTCGGTGACCTTGTAGACCTGACCGAGGCGGTTGTACTCGGTGATGACCTGGATACCGGCAGCCGTCTTTACCGTCAGCTTGCGATTGACGGCGTCATGGGTGTAGGTGACGGTGCTGATGGTGCGATCAACACGGGTGACCATTCGATCCAGCGCGTCATACGTGGTCGATGTGGTGCCGGCCGGTCCCGCAATCGTGATCTTGCGGCCGGTGCCGCTGTCGCGCAGATAGGTGTATTGAGTGACGCGGTTGAATTCGTCGGTGATGTTGTAGAGCCGGCCCAGCGCGTCGAAGGTGCTGCCCGTGATCACGCTGCTGGTCAGCCCCGGGCCGCTGCGTTCGGTTCGAGTGGCGTTGCCACGCCGGTCATAGCCATAGTCCAGCGTGAGGCGGCGCGCGTTGGCGGTGCCCACAGGATCGATGTCGCGGATCTCTTTGCTGAGCTGGCCGAAGGCGTTGTAGCTGTAGTCGGCCTTGTTGCCCAGCGCATCAATGGCCTGCTGGATGAGGCCGCGCTGGTTGAAGGTCACCGCACTGCGGTTGTCCAGGCCGGCGTTGTTCAGCGCGGCAATCGCGCTTGACAGCGAGATGTCAGCTGCAGGCGCACGGCTCACAACCGCTGTGTCAACTTTGCCACCTACCAGACCGGTGGCGTCGGCCACCGAGAGTCGCTGGCTGTGCGTGACCGTGGCCTGCACTTCACTGAAGTTGCTGTAGATCGTCTCCGTGACCTCGCCACCCTTGATCGGGTCGCGCAGGATGGCGTAGACCTGACGGCCTTGCGCGTCGTAGTAGAAGAAGGTCTTGTTGCCGCGCGCATCGGTCACGCTGGTTCGGCGGCCTGCAGCGTCGTAGGTGAAAGTGGTGCTTGTGGCATCGCCTTCGATCTGCGTGCTCTGCACGCGGCCCCAGTCGTCGTAGCCGATGTTCTGCTTGCGATCCTCGCCCGAGCCCTTGGCCAGCGTGGTGGATTTGAGGCGCTGAAGGCTGTCGTAGTCGTAGAAGGTGACGGTGCCGTCCGCTGCCGTCTCCTGCTCCAGCAAACCCCGGTTGTTGTACGTCTTGCTGGCGGACAGGGGCAACTTGGGACTGCTCAACGAGGTCCGCAAGGCATCGGTGAGGTCGCTGGCCTTGAACAACTTCAGACTTGCCGGGCTGCCACTGACCACCGGCTTGATGGCCTGGGCGAGATAACTGATGCTTCCAGCGGGCCGGCCTGCGGTATCGAACTTGTACTCTGTGAGATAACCCTCGGCGTTGACTTGGGCGATTTGGCGGCCCGCTGTGTCATAGACCCACTGGGTGAACTCGTCGTCATTCAATGGCGCGAGGGCTTGCAAGTCGGCCAGCGAGGGGTTGGCACGCTGTGCATCGCTCAGAAGGGCGGAGCGACGCAGCTGCGAGAGCGTGTTGCCCGCCGCGTCGTACTTCCAGACGGTGAGGCCGCCGTCGCCGTCTACCCGCGCGGCAAGGCGCCCCGTGGCGTCGTACAGGTTGCGTGTCGTGCGGTCCCGCGCGGCGTCTGCCGTGGGCGCTGACATGGACGGACCACTGGTGCGCGTGGTGCCCTGGGTTGCATCCAGGCGCGTGACGGCCACGGCGGTGGCATAGCGGGTCTGGGCCGTCAGCGCCGAGGTGCCGTCGTACTTGTTCTCGGTCAGGTAGCCGTCGGCGTCCAGCGTGCCGGCCAGCCGGCCGGCGGCGTCGTAGTAGAAGGTCGTGACGCGGTCATTCGTTGCATCGACCGCGGGACGGACGTCTGCCACCGTCTTGGCGGTGGGTTGGCCCTGGGCGTCGCTCAAGCTGGCCCGCGTGGCTTCGCTCACCAGCGTGGCGTAGGCCACCGTCTGGGTCAGCCGCCCCGCGCCGTCGTAGAGGTATTCGGTGAGCTGGCCGTTGGCGGCGATGTCGGCGCTCTTGCGACCGCTGACGTCGTACAGGGTGTGACTGGAGACGCTGGTGGCGTCCTGCACGCGGCGCAGCTGGCCCACCGCGTCATAGAAGTACTTGGTGGCGCCCAGCGCCGTCTGGCTGACGGCGCCGAGCACGTCGCTGGACACGAGGCGGCCCATCGTGTCGAAGATCTGCACCGTGGTCAGGCCGTTGTCCAGCTTGACGGAGGTCTTGCGATCCGAATCAGCGTAGGTATAGAGCGTGATCGCGGCGTTCGCGTCCACGCTTTTGGTCACGCGGTTCAGCCCGTCGTACAGATAGGTGGTGCCGTTGCTGTTCGTGTCCTTGCTGGAGAGCAGTCGGCCAAAAGCGTCGTAGCTGGTGAATGTCTTGATCGCCCCGCCCGGCGTGGCAACGCCGTTGGACAGGGCCATCGTCGTGTAGCGGCGCTGCTCCTTCACCTGGCCGCGCAGGTCGTAGTCGAACTCGACGATCTGGCGATCCAGGCTCTGCGCCTGGGGACCGTTCACCCAGCTCTCGAGCGAAGTGAAGCTGGGATTGGGGTCGCTGAAAACAGCAGCTGTGTACTGCACCTGGCGCGCGAGCAGCCCCCAGCCGTTGTAGACGTAGCGTGTCACCTCACCCTGCGGGCCCAGCACATAGGCCAGGCGCCGCTTGGCGATTTGCGTCGTGTCGTAGATGTACTGGGTAGTGCGCGCACCGCTAGCCTTGAGTGGGCCAGCCACGCCGTCCGTGTCGGCCACCGTGTAGGTCGTCTCCGAGGCGAGCAGGCCCGTGCTGGTGTAGGTGCGCTCCAGCACGTTGCCCGCCGCATCGGTCCGGCGTGCCAGCTTGCCGGCGCCGGCGTACTCGTAGGTCGTGACTTCGCCCTTGGCGTTGGTGCTGGTCAGCACGTCGCCGTTGTCATAGGTGTAACTTTGCTTGAAGCTTGCACCGCCGAGCAGTGCGCCGCTGATCTCTTMCAGCTGGCCGCTGTTGACGCCGCCGAGGTATTTGAGCGTGGTGACCTGGCCCAGGGCGTCGGTCACCGTGGTGGTGCGGTTGGTGGTGTCGTAGACGAAGCCGGTCTTGCGGTTCTGATCGTCCGTGATGGACTTGACGCGGCTGTCGGGCCAGTAGTCGATGGTCTGTGTGTTGCCATCTTTTTGGGTGATGGTCTGCAGCCTGCCGTTGGCGTCGTAGCCGTAGCTGACGGTGTAGATGTTGGTGTCGGCGGTGGTGTCTTCGGGCGTCAGGTCGGTGGTGACCAGGCTGAGCCGGCCACCGGTGTAGCCG
>NZ_JBFULE010000230.1:0-7130 GCF_056400485.1 Roseateles sp. P5_B10 | reverse complement strand
GCCATGGCCTGGCCGGCGCGGGCGGCCTGGCCCGCCTCGGGGAATGAAATGACGACGTGGCCGACCGGCTTGAAGACGCCGAAGCTGCGCGGCGCGTCGGTGGTGGCGGCGGAAGTGGACATAGATGGGCCCTGGTTGGCGAGAGCCCGTCAGTGGCAAGGGCGGTGCCCGGCTTGCATCGCGGCGCCGGGCACGCGGATTGCCACCAGGCCTGAGCTTTCATTCCGGAGGACCCATGCCCAGCCCAGCCCGCCGACCCGTTCTCTATGTCGAGGACCACCCGGTCAATGCGCTGTTGRTGGCCGCGATTCTGGAAAGACGGCCTCAACTGGAGCTCCTCGTCGCCACCACGGGCGAAGAGGCGCTTTGCATGGCGGCCGGCCTGCACCCCGCCCTGCTGCTGCTCGACCTGGGCCTGCCCGATTGCCACGGCAGCCGGTTGCTCGGCCTGCTGCGGGCGCTGCCTGGCTGCGAGTCGGTGCCAGCCGTGGCCGTGACGGCCGACGTCAACTTCCCGGTCGAGGACTGGGGCTTCTGCGAACTGTGGCCCAAGCCGCTGAATGTCGACGAGGTGCTGGCTCGCCTGGATGCGCGGGTGGGTACCCATCCCTCGCCGCCGCCGCAGTTGCCTGAGCTGCACACCCGGCCGGCACCGGTCGCACTGGCGCCGCACTGGCGCTGAGAGCTGCCGCGGGCACTGCCATGCCCGCATGACGCAACCGTCTTCACGGCCCGCGGACGGCACGCGCGCTCCGCGCCGCGACGGCAACTAAGGCCTGGCAGCGGCCCCGCGCCGGGGCCGCTGCTCGGGCGCGAAAAATGCGCACAGCAGTGGGCGGCCCAACCTCATGACCGAGCACCTTGCACGACGCGGTGCACCAGGTGCAGCTTGCGCACCGCCTGCGCCGGCAGCACGAAGGGATAGAAGTCGGCCACGCCCATGCTGCGTGACAGCTCGTTGAGCACGCCGGTCAGTTCCATCCAGCTGTTGACGAGCTGCAGAAAACCGGCATCCGCCACCAGGTTGGCGTCGAAGCGTTCGTAGTTCAACTCGACCCGCTCGCCATCCAGGCCGAAGCTGCGGGCCGTGTCCAGCGTGTCGACCAGATGCAGGTAGTGCGCCCAGGTCTCGGCCCAATCCTCCCAGGGGTGGGCGCTGGCGTAGGCGCTGACGAAACGCTGGCCCCAGTCGGGGGGCGCGCCGTTGGCGTAGTGGCGCTGGAGCGCCTGGCCATAGTCCTCGCGCTCGTCGCCGAAGAGTTCGCGCCAGACGGGCAGCCAGTCCGTCGGCTCGACGAGGCGCTGCCAGTAGTAGTGGCCGGTCTCGTGGCGCAGATGGCCCAGCAGCGTGCGGTAGGGCTCGCCGAGCTGATGGCGCCGGGCCTCGCGGCGCGCGTCGTCGGCCTCGGACACGTCCAGCGTGATGACGCCATCGGCATGGCCGGTGATGACGGCCGGGCCTTCGGGGGGCGCCAGCAGCAGGTCAAAGGCCAGGCCGTGCTCGGCATCCTCGGCGCGCGACAGCACCGGCAGGCCCAGGCCGATCAACGATGACACCAGGCGGCGCTTGGCCGCTTCGATGCGCCCCCACCAAAGGCCGGCTTCGGGCTGGGACAGGTCAGGCACGATACGCGTCAGCCGGCAGCAGCGGCACAGCGTGAAGCCGGCCATCACTTCCGTGACGTCCAGCAGCCAGTTGCACGCGGCCGCGCTGTCCAGGTTGCCACAGCGCGCGTAGCGGGGCGCGCGGCGTGCCGGCACGCCGGCCTCGCGCCAGCCGCCGCGGCCTGAGCGTGTGGGTGCGGCCTCCAGCGCCAGCAACTGGCCCCGAGCGGGGGCATAACCCAGCGGCCGGTGGCAGGCCAGGCATTCGCTGTTGCGGAAGAACACCGGCCGGCCGCAGGCGCAGCTGAACGCCCGCGGCGTGGTCGGTGATGGCACGGCGTGCCGCGTGGCAGCAACGGAGCTCACCAGGCGCTCCAGCACAGCATCAGGCCAGCCGTTACGCGCAGGTCCAGCTCGGCGCTGCGCAGGCGATCGGCATCAAGCCAGGGCGGCATAGCGCGGCACGGTCCGGGCGGCCGCAGCCAGTTGCAGCAGCTGCTGCTCGAAGCGGCGCTGCACGCTGCCCCAGTCGGCCTGGAGGGCGTCCAGCCGCGCTTCCATGCGCAGCAGGCCGTCGGGCGCGGAGGCATCCAGGGCGCGGGTGGCCGCATCCAGGAAGGCATCGGCGGCGTCCAGGCCCTGGCAGACCGGTGCCAGGCAGCCACTGACACCGTCGCGCACATGCTGGGCGGCGGCGCCGGTGTCGAACGCGGCGACGGCCAGGCCGCTGGCCAGGGCTTCGAGCGTCACATTGCCGAAGGTCTCGGTCTGGCTGGGAAAGAGGAAGACGTCGGCGCTGGCGTAGTGGCGGGCCAGCGCGAGGCCCGTCTGCATGCCGACGAAGCGCGCCGTCGAGTGGGTGCGCTCGAGCTTCGCGCGCAGCGGGCCGTCGCCGACCACCACCATGCRCAGCCCCGGACGGCGGGCGCTCAGGCGCTCGAAGGTCTGCAACGCCAGGCTCGCGTTCTTCTCCGGCGCCAGCCGGCCGACATAGAGCATGACGCGGTGATCGTTGCCGATGCGCCATTCGCGGCGCAACCGCAGGTCGCGGCGATCAGGCGAGAACAGCTTGGCGTCGACGCCCCGGCCCAGCACCCGCAGGCGCTCGAAGCCGTGGGCGGCGAGTTCACGCTGCAGCTCCGCGGTCGGCACGAAGTTGAGGTCGGCCATGCCATGCAGGCGCTTCAGATAGCCCAGCACGACGGTCTCCAGCCAGCCCAGGCCGTAGTGGCCGCAATAGGCGTGGAAGTTGGTGCGGAAGTCGGCGCTGCGGGGAACGCCCTCGGCGTGCGCAGCGCGCAGCGCGGCCCAGCCCAGCGGGCCGGGTGTCGTCACATGCACGAGATCGGGCGGACCGCCGCATTCGCGCCACAGCGCGCGCAGCCCCGCCGACGTGGCCAAGCCGTAGCGCAGCTCGGGATACATCGGGATGGGCCCGCCGCCGCAGCGCCATTCCCGCTCGTCGCGGCGGGCCGCTTCACCCGGCTGGCGCGGCCGGATCAGCTGCACCTCGTGCCCGACGTCGCGCAGATGCCGCAGGGCGCGCTCGGCCGTCAGGGCCACGCCGTTGATCTCCGGCGGGAAGGTCTCGGTGACATAGGCGATGCGCACGACGCTTCACTCCGGCTGTTGCATTCCGCCGTCATGGCAAGTGGAATGCCCGCCCCTTCCTGGCCCTTGCTGCTCAGGTCGACCGAGCGGCCGCCCGGGAGCGCAGCAGGGCCATCAACTGGCGCTCGGCGGCGCTCAGGCCGGACCGGGCCGAAGGCGCCGCCGCCCACGGCTGGGCGCGCAGCGCGGCGCGGGCCGCCTCATCGCTCAGCGCGTCGCCCAGGGCCAGCACGCGGGGGTGGATGTAAGCCTTGCGGCAAACCGCGGGGGTGTTGCCCAGGCGCTTGGCCACGGCGGCCAGCAGTTGCTGCGGCCGGCAGGGCTCGGCGCCTTCGGCACAGGCCTGCAGCGTCAACTGCAGGGCCAGCACGCTGCCATGCCAGGTGCGAAAGTCCTTGGCCGTCACGCGCCGGCCGGCGGCCTCGGCCAGCCAGGCATTGACGTCCGCCGAGTCGACGGGATGGGTCTGRCCGCCCTCGTCGAGATAGCGGAACAGCTCCTGGCCGGGCAGCTCGCGGCAGCGGCGCACGATGCGGGCGACACGGCGGTCGCTCACGCTGACCGAGTGGCGCACGCCGCTCTTGCCGACAAAGGACAGCCGGATGGCGTCACCCTGCACGCCGGCATGGCGGTTGCGCAGCGTCGACAGGCCGTAGGAGCCGTTCTCGCGCGCATAGGCACTGTTGCCGATGCGCAGCCAGGTGGTGTCCAGCAGGCGCACCAAAGTGGCCAGCACGCGCTCGCGGGTGGGCTCGCCCTGCCCCGCCAGCGCGCGCTGCACGCGTCGGCGCAGCCGTGGCAGCACGGCGCCAAAGCGCAGCAGGCCGTCGAACTTGGTCTGGCCGCGGCCGGCCATCCAGTCGGAGTGATAGCGGTATTGCTTGCGCCCGCGCGCATCGCGGCCGGTGGCCTGCAGATGGCTGTCGGCATGCGGGCTGATCCAGACCTGCTGCCAGGCCGGTGGAATGGCCAGCTTGCGGATGCGCGCGAGCGTGGCGTCGTCACGGACACGCCGGCCTTGGGCGTCCCGGTATTGGAAGCCGCCGGAAGTCGCCGGCTCGCGGCGGATGCCGGGACCCGTATCGCTGAGCCAGCGCAGGCCGGCCTGGCGCGCCTGGCGAACCTCCGGGGCCCGGGATGACGGCGGATTGGGCATGTCGTGCCCAGGCAGGCGACGTGCCAGGCATGCCGATTGCCGCCGCGCCGCAATGCATGCGAACCACGCCGTGCCCGAGCAGCAGGTCCAGGAGACGCGTCCTGGTGCGGGCCCCCATCTGCTGGATGTATCGATGTTCTGGGGCGCCACGGGCGGCGTGCGGCGCGTATTGACGGCCAAGCATGAGCGGCTGCGCCCGCTGGGCTGGCGGCACACGGTCATCGCGCCCGGCGCCCAGGGTCCCGGCATGGTGGACTGTGGCGGCATGCCCCTGCCCCGCAGCGGCGGCTACCGCATGGTGCTGGGCCGGGGCCGTGCGCTGCGGCAGATCGAATTCGTCGCGCCCGACATCGTCGAATCCGCCGACCCCTATGTACTGGCCTGGGCGTCGCTGGCCGCGGCGGAGCAGTTGCGCATCCCGGCCGTGGCCTTCTGCCACAGCAACCTGCCCCAGCTGGCGGCGCGCCTGGCGGGCGGCCCCGAAGGCACACGCCTGGGGCGCGGCGCCGAGCGCTGGGCCCGGCGCTATCTGGTCAACCTCTACCGCCATTTCGATCTCGTCATGGCCCCCAGCAGCGGCATGGTGCAGCTGCTGCAGTCCTGGGGCGTGCCGCGCGTGACGCTGCAGCCCCTGGGCGTGGACTGCTCGGCCTTCACGCCCTGCGCGCGCGACGCCGCCTGGCGGCTGCAGTTTTGCAGCGACCACGGCCTGGCGCCGGATACGCGCCTGTTCATCTACACCGGCCGCTTCGCATTGGAGAAGAACCTGCAGCTGCTGGCCGATGCGGTCGCCCTGCTGGGGCGCGGCCATGTGCTGCTGGCCGTGGGCGACGGGCCGGCGCCGCCGCTTGGCGAACAGGTGCTGGTGCTGCCGCCGGAACACGACAGCCGGCAACTGGCCCGCATGGTGGCCAGCTGCGATGCTTACGTGCACGCCGGCGACCAGGAGACCTTCGGCCTGGGTGTGCTCGAGGCCATGGCCTGCGGCACGCCGGTGGTGGTCGCCAGTGCCGGCGGCCTGGCCGAACTGGCGCGCGACGCGGGACTGCTGGTGGACCGGCCGCGGGCCGGCTCCTGGGCTGAAGCGATGGACGCCAGCCTGGACGGCAACCAGGCGGTTCAGCGCCGCAACGCCCTGGCGCGCGCCCAAGCGCAGGACTGGCCGCACGTGATGGCGCAGATGACGCGGCGCTACACCGCCCTGCTCGGCCGCCAGCCCACACTGGTTGCGCCGGCCCGCAACCCGGCTCTGCCGCTGGCCAATCGGCTGGCACGCCAGCGTTGACGGCGCCGACCCGAGCGGCCGGCGCCGTGTGCGTCGTGCTGCACGACGTGTCACCGGCGCGCTGGGACGGCTGCCTGCGCGTGCTGGCTGAACTGCGCCGCTGTGCCAGCCATGCCGGCGTGCGGCTGCCGCTGTCCCTGCTCGTGGTGCCCCGCATGCACGGCGATGCGGAAGTGCCGCCGCGCTATCTGCGCTGGTTGCGCGGCATGGCCGGCGCCGGCCATGAACTGCTGCTGCACGGCCTCACCCACAGCGACGAAGGCCCGCCGCTGCGCGGCCTGGGCGACTATCTGCTGCGCCGCCACTACACGGCGGGCGAGGGCGAGTTTGCCGCCCTGTCCCACGCGCAGGCCATGCAACGGCTGCGCGAGGGCCGTACCTGGGCCGGCGACCACGGTCTGCCCATGGACGGCTTCGTCGCGCCGGCCTGGCTGCTCGCCCCACCGGCGCTGCAAGCCGTTGCCGACGCAGGCTTTCGCCACACCTGCACGCTGACCGAGGTCATCGCCCTGCCACACCGGCATGTGCTGCCGGCGCCCAGCCTGGTGTTCAGCACACGCACGGCCTGGCGCCGCGGGCTGTCATTGGCCTGGAACAGCCTGCAGGCGCGCCGCGCCCGCGAGGCGCCGCTGCTGCGCCTGGAGCTGCATCCGGGCGACGCGGATCACCGCGCCGTGGTGCGCTGCTGGACGCGGCTGCTCGACGAGGCCCTGCGCACGCGCACGCCGCTGCGCCTGGCCGAGGCGGCGCAGATGGCGCGGGTGCTAGCGGGGCATCAGCGGGGGCTGCTGCGCGAGCTCAATAGGTGCCACAGCGCAAACACCAGTGTGCCGACCGCCGCCGCAACGAGGGCGGAGCGCACCGGCTCGTCGCGCACATAGCCCACGGTCCGCTCGCGGACCTGCGAGACGCCGGAGCGCATGTTGCGCAGTACCGGCGCCATGGCGTCGCGCGCTTCGCTCACGCCGTCGGCCAGATGGTCCAGGCCGCGCCGCGCGGCGTTCTGCGCCTTCTGCAGGCCATGCCGCGAAGCATCGGCCGCATCGTCAACCCAATCTGCGTGACCCATGGTGCTTCCTTCATCAKAGTGTCGGAATGCAGTTGGGGCAATCCGCGCGCCGTGCCCGCGCTCAGTCGCGCTGCGGGGGGCCGCCGAGATCCGCAGCCGCGCTGCCTTCGGCTGCATATTCCTTCAGCCGGTTGTACAGCGTCTTCAGGCTGATCCCCAGCACCGCAGCTGTGCGTTCCTTGTGGTGGTTGAAGTGGCGCAGCGTGGCCAGCATCAGCGCGCGTTCGGCCTGCGCCACGCTGGAGCCGATGGGCAGGGTGATGAAGGGCATGTCGGCATCGGCGTTCAGCATCTCGGGCAGCCGCGCCGGCGACGGCGGGATACCGACCGGCGGCGCCGCTGGCAGGTCTTGCGGCCCCTGGCCTCCCCAAGTCGAAGTGACTCCCGTCTCTTCGCTGCCGGGC
>NZ_JBFULE010000229.1:0-7155 GCF_056400485.1 Roseateles sp. P5_B10 | reverse complement strand
GAGCAATTCATGCGCGCAGCCTTCAGCCTTCTCGCCCTCGTCATCGTCGCGGCCATCGTGCTGTCGCTGGTCAAGAAGCAGGCCTCGGCCTTGAAGCCGCCGCCTGGTTCACCGGCGGCCAGTGCCGCCCTGCCCATGCCAAAGGCCGTTGGCGAGCAGGTGCAGAGCAGCATCGACGAAGCCGCCAAGCGTGCGGCCGAGGCCGCATCCGCTGCCACCAATTGAGGCCGTGGCCGGCCATAAGCTCTTCTTCGCGCTGCGGCCGGATGAACAGGCGGCCGAGCGCATTGCGCGCGCCGCAGCCGCCGAACATGTGGCGCGCGGCCTCGTGCCGCGGTTCAGGCCGAGCCACATCTTCCACATCACGCTGCACTACTTCGGCCGCTTCGAGGGTGAGCCTGACCCGCAGCTCGTGGCGCGGGCGATGCGCGCGGCGGCCGAGCTTGTCTGGCCGGCCTTCGACGTCGGCTTCGAGCGCTTTGCGAGCTGGGGTCGCGAAGGCGCACGCCAGCACCCCTTCGTCCTGACCGGCGGCCAGAGCCTGGAGGCGGTGCGCGAGCTGCGCGACGCGCTGGCTGGTCGACTGGCCGACCATGGCCTGCCAGCAGTGAAGGACTATGAGCCCCATCTGACGCTGCGCTATGACAAGCGTCCGGCGCCTGCCTGGGAGGTCGACCTGGCGGGCTGGACGGCGAGCGAGCTCGTCCTCGTTTCCAGCCCCCAGGGCCTGACGCAGCATGACGTCATCGCACGTTGGCCGCTGCAGGGCTGAGGTCTGCTCCTACAGCCCTTGAAGCTGGCGGCCGACGGGCGCGTGGTTGCGGATCGACCACGATCAAGCAATCCCTGCCAGCGGAGGCCACCATGATCCTCAAGCCCGTTCTTGCCGTCCTCGCCACCTCGGCCCTGACCATGAAGCTGGTCCAGCACCTGGGCCAGAAGCATCACCAACGCCGCGTGCGCCACGACGGTAAGCAGCATCGCGAAGATGTCAGTCGCTGGGAAGCAGAGGGCGGCAATCTGCCGGAGCCCCAGCTGCCGGCCAAGCGCTGAGTCAGCCGTCGACGATGGCTTGAGCGAGTGCCCGAACGCTCAGCGGCGCCGAGCCTTCGGCCTTGTTGGAAATGGTGATGAAAGCATCCTGCCTCGCGCCTGCCGTGCCGCGGATGATGCGGGCCAATTCGGCGCGCGTCTCGGGGTCGGGGTCCAGCATCTCATTGAACTCGCCATAGCGCTTCTCGGCCTCTTCGTAGCCATGGGGGCCGTGCAGGCGGTTCAGGTTCCATCGCACCACCAGCGGCCCCGGCCACAGCGCGCGCAGCAGCGGCAGTTGCTCGGCCAGCGGCGGCAGCTTGGGATGCAGGCCGACGCAGTAGCGCGCGCCCGTGTCGCGCAGCAGGGCCGCGAGATCCGGAGTCAGCCAGGCAGCGTCGCGTACCTCGACAGCGATGACGCCCACAGGTGGTTTTGGCAGCGCCAGCAGCAGCGCATGCAGCCGGTCGAATTGCTCGCTCATGCGCGCAAGCAGTGGCCCGGGCAAGGGGCTGAGCTGGAAGACGAGGGCGCCTATCGTGGCGCTCAGGCCTTCGAAAGCGGGCTCGATGAAATCCTGCATTGCCGCCGTCGGATCCAGGAACAGCGGGTTGAGTTCCTGGCCGCGTCCGTCCTCGCTGCGCAGCAGCGCATCCGTGACGAGGCTGGGTGCCTTGACCGTGAATCGAAAGCCCTTGGGCACCTGTTGCGCTTGCCGCTCGAAGTCGCTTGCGGCGATCGGCCGGTAGAAGCCGCGGTCGATGCCCACGGCGCGCAGCAACGGGTGGGCGGCGTAGGCGGTCAGGCCGGTCTTGGACAGCGTGGCCTCGCTGTGCCTGCCGGCCCAGACCAGCCCCTCCCAGCCGGGGTAGCTCCAGGTCGACGTGCCGAGATGGATGTGTGGCGACAGACTTGCTGCCAGCGCCAGGTCTTCGGGCACCGGCGGCGCGGGTTGCACACCGCGCGGCCGCTTCTCGGGTGGGCCGCCGAACAGCTCGTCCTGCATCAGAACATCAGCACCTTGAGGAGGACGATGTTGACGCCCAGCAGCATCAGCGCCGTGGGCCATTGCGCGCGGATGACGGCGTTTTTGTCCTTCAGCTCGAGCAGGGCGGCGGGGATGATGTTGAAGTTGGCGGCCATGGGCGTCATCAGTGTGCCGCAGTAGCCGCAGAACATGCCGATAGCGGCCATCACGGCCGGGTTGCCGTGGTGCATGCCAAGCAGGATGGGGATGCCGATGCCGGCCGTCATGACCGGGAAGGCCGCGAAGGCATTGCCCATGACCATGGTGAACAGGGCCATGCCCAGGGCATAGGCCGCCACCGCGAACAAGGCGTTGTCGACCGGGATATAGCTGGTGGTGAGATGGGCCACGGCCTTGCCGACACCAGCATCGGTGAACAACAGGCCCAGCGTGGCCAGCAGCTGCGGCAGCAGGACCGCCGGCCCCATGGTCTCCAGCAGGCGGCGCGCCTCGCGCAGGGCCTGCATGGGACGTTCGCGCGTCATCCACAAGGCGCCAACCAGGCCGACCAGTGCGCCAAGACCGACGCTGATCAGCGTGACGTTCTTGGGCTCGACGAGCAGCAGACCGCCGAGGTGGACGTCCTTTAGCGTCAGCGTGCCAACCAGGGCCAGTGTCGTGATGGCCAGGATGGGCAGGAAGAGCTTGTTGCCCAGGCGCGCCGCGCTGGCCTGGCGCTCGGCGGGCTCGCGTGCCGGATGCTTGCCGAAGGACACGCCGCCCAGGCCGCCGAGTGCGGCAAGCATGAGGACGATCAACCCGCAGACGACGGGCGGCAGGTTGTCGCCGACCAGGTAGATGACGGCCCACAAGGCCCAGAACAGGCCGCTGCTCCAGCGCCGCGGGTTGCTGTGGTCGCGGCAGGTCAGCCAGGCGACGATGAGCAGCGCGGCGCCGGTCAGCAGGAAGAGCTGGTCGAGCTTGAGGAGGGCGGTCATGGCTTGGCTTCCTCTTCAGCACGGGCGCGGGCGATGTCCTGCGGCAGGCGATGGTCCATCCGGATCAGCCGCGCGGCGTGGATGACGAAGGCGGCGATGGCGGTCGGGATGCCCCAGAGGGCGATGTGCAGCGGGTCGGTGACGATGCCGTTCTCGGCCAGGAAGGTCTGCATCAGCACGATGGAGCCGAAGGCGACGAAGATGTCCTCGCCGAAAAAGAGGCCGACGTTGTCGGTCGCTGCGGCCATGGCCTTCCACTTGTCGCGCACGGCCTGCGGCACGGGGCCGTGGGTCTTCTCGGCGGCAGCTTCGGTCATGGGCGCGACCAGGGGCCGAACCATCGGGGCATGGCCGCCCAGCGACGTCAGGCCCAGCGCCGCGGCGGTCTCGCGGATGAAGAGGTAGACGACCAACAGACGGCCCGCCGTCGCCGAGCGTATGCCTGCGATCCAAGCCTGGGCGCGCTCACGCAGGCCGTGGCGCTCCAGCAGGCCGATGATGGGCAGGGGCAGCAGCAGGGTCAGCGGCAGGTTGCGCGTCTTGACGAAGCCGGTGCCGAGCTTGGCGAGGATGAGGTCCGGCGGCAGCTTGGCCGCGAGGCCGGTCGCGATGCCGGCCACCGCGACGACGAGGACGGGGTTGAAGCGCAGCACGAAGCCGACGATGACGACGGCGACGCCGATCAGCGGCCACAGGGAAACATCTGCAGTCATGAAAAAACTCCGGTCAGGGGCGCAGTTGCACGCCGGCTTGGGTGAGGGCTTGGTTCAGCGCCCGGGCGAAAGCGAGGGCGTGGGCGCCGTCGCCATGCAGGCAGATGGTCTGGGCCTGCAAGGGAACGATCTCTCCGGTGACGGCCTGCACGACACCTTCGCGCACCATGCGCAGCGTGCGGGCGACGGCCTCGTCGGTGTCTTCGACGAAGGCGCCGGGCTGGCTGCGCGGCACCAGGCTGCCGTCGGCGCGGTAGCCGCGGTCGGCAAACACCTCGGCCACCGCGCGCAGGCCGGTGCGCTCGGCCGCTTTCAGCAGTTCACTGCCGGCAAGGCCGTAGAGAGCCAGTGCTGGGTTGACGTCGAGCACGGCGGCGGCGACGGCATCGGCCAATGCCGGATCACGCGCGGCCTGGTTGTAGAGGGCGCCGTGCGGCTTGACGTGATGCAGTCGGCCGCCGGCCGCGCGCACCATGGCGTCGAGGGCACCGATCTGGTAGATCAGGTCGGCTTTCACATCGGCCGGCGCGAGCTGCATCTCGCTGCGGCCGAAGTTCTCGCGGTCGGGGTAGCTGGGGTGGGCGCCGATGGCCACGCCGCGTTCCAGTGCTGCGACCACGGTCGTCTGCATCAGCCGCGCATCGCCGGCATGCCAGCCGCAGGCGATGTTGGCGGAGCTGACGAGGGCCAGCAGCTCGGCGTCGTCGGGTGCGCCTTCGCCGAGGTCGGCGTTCAGGTCGACATGCATAGGGCAGTCCTCAGTTGGGCCAGCGTGGCCTGGCGCTCGCGCAGTGCGGCGATGGCCTCGTCGGTGGTGCAGGGGGTGAAGCGCAATGTGGCGCCGAGGCGCAGCTGGCCGAGCTTCCACAGGTCGGAGCGGATGACGACGCCGATCTTGGGATAGCCGCCTGTCGTCTGCGCATCGGCCAGCAAGACGATGGGCTGGCCCGAGGGCGGCACCTGGATGACACCCGGCAGCACCCCGTGCGAGGCCAGTTCGGCGCCGCGCTCGCGCCGCAGTTCGGGCCCGGCGAAGCGGTAGCCCATGCGATTGCTCTGCGGCGTCAACTTCCAATCGGCGGCCCAGAAAGCTTCGCGCGCAGTGGCAGAGAAGTCCTCGTGCTCGGGGCCGGGCAGCACGCGCACGCTCGCGCCCCAGTCAGGCGCGCGGATGCCGATGCTGCGAGCGGGCAAGCGCTCGGGCGCGGCCAGCGGCAGCACATCGCCATCGCGCAGCGCGCGACCACCGAGCCCGCCGAAGCCGGCCTTGAGGTCGGTGCTGCGCGAGCCCAGGGCGGCGGGCAGCGCGATGCCGCCGGAAACCAGCAGATAGCTGCGCATGCGCTCGCGCGGCGCGGCGAGCTTGAGCGTCTGGCCGGCTTGCACGCGCTGCCGCCACCAGGGCCGCAGCGGGCGGCCGTCGAGGCTGGCATCGGCATCGGTGCCGGTGACGGCAATGCAGCAGTCGGCTGCAAAGCGCAGCGTGGCGGGGCCGAGGGTGAACTCCAGGCCGGCGGCGTCGACGGGGTTGCCRACGAGCAGATTGCCCCAGGCGAGCGCGATGTCGTCCAGCGCCCCGCAGCGGCTGATGCCGCGGTCGCGCCAGGCCTCGCGGCCGAGGTCCTGCACGGTGGTCAGCGGGCCGGCGCGCAGCAACTCGATCATGCGAGGTCCGCCACGAAGCGCACGCGGTCACCCGGCGCGAGCAGCGTGGGCGGCTCGGCCTTGGGGTCGAAAAGGGGCAGGGCGGTGTGGCCGATGAGCTGCCAACCTCCCGGCGTGGCCAGCGGGTAGATGCCGGTCTGCGCACCGCCGATGCCGACGCTGCCGGCGGGCACCGCCACGCGGGGCTCGCTGCGGCGCGGCGTGTGCAGCGAGGCGTCCAGCCCGCCGAGGTAGGCAAAGCCGGGCTGGAAGCCGATGAAGTAGACGACGTACTCGGCCTCGGTGTGGCGTTGCACGACCTCGTCGACCGAGAGGCCGCAGTGCGTGGCGACGTCGCCCAGGTCGGGGCCATGCGCGCCGCCATAGCTGACCGGGATTTCGACGAGGCGGCCCGCCTGCTGGCGCCGCAGCGGCCTGGCCCACAGCGCGCGGGCAGCCTGCTCCAGCGTCTGGCCGTCGGTATGCAGCGGGTCGAAGGTCAGCGTCAGGTTGTTCATGCCCGGGATCAGGCCGAGCACGCCTTCGGCCTGCGCCAGGCCTGCGCCGAGTTGCCAGATGCGCTGCTGGTGTTCGATCGCGATGGGTGCATCGACCGCGCAGCACAGCGCCGCTTCGCCCAGGGGGCGAATGAGGAGGTCGGGCGGCGCAGTACTCATTTGAATTTCAATAAAACGTATACGATTTGTATTCGAGACGTGTTTATCATGTCAATCATGGTTCGCAGCATCGTGTCGTCCTCGCATCTGGTGTCTGAAAAGAGCGCCGAGCTGTCGGAGTTCGAGTTCGGCCTCATCGTCGTCAGCAATGCCTTCAACCGCTGGATGGTGCGCTGCATGGCCGCCGCCGGCATGAAAGACCTGGCTGCGCTGGACATTTCGCTGCTGCACCACGTCAACCACCGCGACCGCAAGAAGAAGCTCGCCGACATCTGCTTCGTGCTGAACGTCGAGGACACCCATGTCGTCGCCTACTCGCTGCGCAAGCTGGTCGGCATGGGGCTGGTGAGCAGCGAGAAAATCGGCAAGGAGGCCTTCTTCTCGACGACCGAGCAGGGGCAGGCCCTGTGCGAGGCCTACCGCCAGGTGCGTGAGCGCTGCCTGATGGAGGCGCTGGCGGACAGCGGCCAGCAGAACCAGGACATCGGCGACAGCGCGCAGCTGATGCGGCTGTTGTCGGGGCTATACGACCAGGCGTCGCGGTCGGCGGCCTCACTGTGAGCCTCTAAACTGCCGGCTCGATGACCGAGCCGACGACCTTCACGCCATCTGATGAATTCGCCATGCGGCTCGCGCTGGACCAGGCGCAGAACGCCTGGCTGGTGGGTGAGGTCCCAGTGGGCGCCGTCATCATGCGCGGTGATCAGGTCATCGCCACCGGCTACAACCGCCCGATCACGACGCATGATCCGACGGCCCATGCCGAGATCGTCGCGCTGCGCCACGCCGCCACGTTGCTGGAGAACTACCGCCTGCCCGAGTGCGAACTCTTCGTGACGCTGGAGCCCTGCGCGATGTGTGCGATGGCGCTGATGCATGCGCGCTTCAAGCGCGTCGTGTTCGCGGCGCGCGACCCGAAGACGGGCGTGGCCGGCTCAGTCATCGACCTGTTTGCCCAGGCGCAGCTCAATCACCACACCGCCGTCGAAGGCGGGCTGTTGGCGGACGCGTCGGCGCAGCTGCTGCGCGACTTCTTCACCGAACGCCGCGAGGCCGCACGTGCGCGCCGCGCCGAACGTCAGGGCCTGATCCCGACCGGCGAAGCGACCGAACTGGACGAATAG